>CAKRAY010000003.1 GCA_934296355.1 uncultured Clostridia bacterium | reverse complement strand
TCTTTCTTTGTGTAATTCCATTTGTTTCCCCCTTGGTACCGACTAATAAGGAAGCCGTTACGTACCTTACGGCTTATATCTAAGTTCGTAAGGCGTTCCCCCTTACTGTATCCCCCTAAGGGGAAATTGTGAAAAGTGTCATTTCCACAATTTCGTATTATACCATAAACCTTTTTTTGTTTTTTTAGATAGAAGTTTATTCGCGACTATTCACTTATCAAAGAATAAGGTTTATTCGCGAAGTTGCGATGCAACGTGCGTACGTTGCAAAAGTGTCGTTTTCGTATTTTCGTATTATACCGTAAATATTTTTCTTTTTTTTAGATAAAAGTTCTTACGCGAGTATATGCTTGTTGTAGAATACCGTTTATTCGCGTAGATTGGGTGAAGCGTCACACGCTTCCGCGAAGTTGCGATGCAACGTGCGTACGTTGCTGGGTGAAGCGTCACACGCTTCCGTCACACGCTTCCGCTCGATTGTAAGAAATTTGTAATGATTTTGTCACAAGGCGGTAATTGTGCTTCGTTATTATAGAATTGTCGAAAGGAAAAAGACAAAATAAACGGAGTGTGCATCATGAAAGAAGAAAAAATCATTGCTCTTACGGGCGCAAGCGGAAATATGGGTGTGAAAGTTACCGAAAGTCTATTAAGCGTGCCTTACATAAAACTTCGCATACTATTCTTAGATACGATGAAAGATAGGCGTTTAGCGAGAAAATGGCAAAAAAGATATCGTAACAGAATAGATACGTTTTTCGGAAACGTGGGGGATATAAGCGATTGCGAACGTTTGGTCGTTAACGCCGATTACGTTATAAACATGGCGGCGGTTATTCCTCCGCAAGCCGACCACGACCACGCAAGCAGCGAGGAAGCCAACAGCAAAGGCGTAGAGAATATCGTTAAAGCGGTGGAAAAGAACGGCGAGACAAAACTCGTGCATATCTCTTCCGTGGCGATATACGGAAACAGAAACTATTTGCACCCGTGGGGTAGAGTAGGTGACCCGCTACTGCCGAGCGCGTACGACGTTTACGCTATGGCAAAACTGTTCGGAGAGCGCGCCGTACTCGATTCCGATATAAAAAATTGGGTTATCTTACGCCAAACGGGAATTCTTTACGATAAACTTCTTATGAACAACGTGTCCGACGGCTTGATGTTTCATACTTGCTTTAATACGCCGATAGAATGGGTCACCGACGTCGATACGGCAAAACTGATAAAGAACATAATCACGCAAGACGTAGAAACGCCGCTAGGCGGTTTTTGGAACAAAGTTTACAATATAGGCGGCGGCAAGAATTATCGCACGACCGGTTACGGAACTTTTAACGCGGGATTTGCGCTGATCGGCGGCGGCGTGGAAGACTTTTTGCGACCCGAATGGCAGGCTTTAAGGAACTTCCACTGTATGTGGTTCGAGGACGGCAACGTTTTGGAAGAAAGATTTCACTTCCGCAATAGCAGTTTGTCCGAGTTCTGGACGGGCGTAGCGGAAAGAAATAAGTATATGAAAGCGGCGAAATTCATTCCCGTTTCCGTTATAAGAAAAGTCGTGTTCGAACGGCTGTTAAAGAATTCGAACGCTCCGCTCCGCTGGGTTCGCGACGGTAATTACGGCAGAATAAACGCTTTTTACGGCTCAATCGATAATTTTTACGAGTTAAAGAAAGGCTGGGAACGTTTCCCGCTTATCGAAAAAGGCGACAAAGCGTTCGGCGATTTCGATTATGAAAAAGCCTTGGACGAGAGTAAAATAGCGCAAAACGGATATAGGCTTAATCACGGGTTCGACGAGGAAAAACCGATAAGCGAATTGGATATTCGCGATATGCAACGCGCGGCGGCGTTCAGAGGCGGCGAATGTCTGTCAACGACTATGATTAAGGGCGATTTGTATACGAAACTTAAATGGCGTTGCAGCGAGGGACACGAATTCTACGCTACGCCGTACGCGGTTCTTTTCGCCGGACATTGGTGTAACGAGTGTTTGAGTTTGTATAAATGGAATTTCGACGCGCTTGCGAAAAAGAACCCGTTCTATGCCGAAGTTTGGTACGATTCGCACGAAAAGAAAGAAAATTACACATATTACTTCGATGAAAACGGTCACGCGTTGATAAAAGAAGGGAGGTAAAAACAATGAAAACTTGCACGATTTATTATTTTTCGGGTACGGGCAATACCAAATACGTTTGCGAGAAACTCGCGGAAGAGTTAAATAAGTACGATTTCGTTACGGAAACCGTCGGCATAGAAAGAGTTAATTTCCCCTTGGAAATAAAGAGCGACGTTATCGGGATAGGCTACCCGGTTCACGGCTTTAACGCGCCCGCCATAATCGACGAGTTCGTGGACTTGTTGCCAAACGCGGTCGGCACGCCGTTTTTCTCGGTAAAAAGCAGCGGCGAACCGTTGAAAGCGAACGACGCTTCGGGAATGTTTTTTATGAAGAAACTCGTTAGCAAAGGATATAAGTTTTGCGGAGAATATCATTACGTTATGCCGTACAACATAATTTTCAGACATTCCGACGATATGGTCGCGTTGATGCGCGAGCGTTTGCATGAAAAAATTAACGAAGACGGCAAAGAAATAGCGAAACTCGAAGAAAAGCCGTTAGTTTTCGAGTTTGGCGCGAAAACCGTGGCGCGTATCGTCAGAATCGAACACCCCGCGATGCGTATGATAGGTAAAGGATTCGCCGTGGATGAAAGCAAGTGCTTGCATTGCTCGAAATGCGTTAAAAACTGTCCGACCAAGAACATCAGGGTAGAAAACGGCAAGTTTATCTTCGGCTCGGACTGCTTAGGCTGTATGAGATGCGCTTTTAACTGTCCCGCCGACGCGATAAATATCGGAATTTTGAATAAGTGGAAAGTGAACGGAAAATACGACTTCGAAAACGCGCCGCTTTCCAAGAACCCGCAAGTAATTAAATACTGCCATAAAGCCTACTTAAGATATTTCTTCGGCGCTTGAAATCGAAAAACATATACAAATAAAAATATTTATGATAAAATAATAAAAAAGCACCGAAAGCGAGGAAAAGTCGTGCGTACGATAATGATAGTTGAAGATAACACGGAAATATCCGATTTGATGAGAACTTACTTGTTGAGAGCGGGACATAGAGTTTTGCAAGCGTATGACGGGGAACAAGCCGTCGCTATGTTTAAGGCGTTAAAACCCGACCTCGTTTTACTCGATATTATGCTCCCCGTTTTGGACGGATATGCGGTTTGCGAAATAATTAGGAGCATAGCCACCGTACCGATAATCGTCGTTTCCGCCAAGGTAAGCGAGGACGATAAGATAAAAATGTTCGAATTGGGCGCGGACGATTATATGACGAAGCCGTTTTCTTTCAAAGAAATGGTAATGCGCGTCAACGCGCAACTGAGAAGATACTTCGACCTCGGCAAAAAGCCCGAAACGGACGTGAGAACGCACGGCGCGTTGACCGTTTCTCCGAAACACTTCGAAGCGAAAGTAAACGGCGAGCAACTTAGTCTTTCGCAAAAGGAATTCAAGTTGTTGGACGTTTTGACGTACAACGCCAATAAAATTTTCAGTAAGCAACAACTCATCGACGAGGTTTGGGGCATTGACGAATACATAGACGAAAATACCGTGGCGGTTACCGTAGCGAGATTACGGGAAAAACTCGAAAAAGCGGGTTGTAACAACATAGCGACCGTTTGGGGGTTAGGATATAAATGGCAAGAGTAAAAGAGCAAAGCGCGGCTGTAGCGACTTCGCAAGCGATAGACAGACTGATAGGCGGCGATTACGATACTCCGATAAGAGAGGCGGGGCTACCGCGCAGTCGGCTGACTCTCGGTAAACTTAACGTTTTGCGTATGAGAATGCGCGACGAGCGCGACGAGTCCAATAAAAAAGAGGAAAGTCTGAAAATGGAGATCGCCTCCGTTGCGCACGACTTAAAGACGCCCCTTACCGTTATATCGGGTTACGTAGAGTGCATGCAAGACGGATTGGACGATAAGGACTACCTTTCTTTAATCGGTCAAACCGCCGAGCAAATGAATAAAAAAGTACAAGATTTCGTCGAATCCATGCGCGGCGCGGCAAGTAACGAAGAAAAACCCGAGAAAATAAACGTACGCGAGTTTTTCGTGGCAGAGTGTGAAAAGTATAAAAATCTTGCCGAAAACTTGGGAATAAAGTTAAAAATCGGCAGAATACCCAAAGTTACGGTTTATTGTAAAAAGAAAGACCTTGCGACGATTTTACAAAACCTTATGTCTAACGCGTTCAAGTATTGCGGAGAGCAAAAGAAAGTTCGTCTTACGTTTTCGTCGATGCGCAAAAAGTTAAGCATAAAAGTAAAAGATTGGGGAATAGGTATAAAGAAATCGGATTTACCGCATATTTTCGATAGATTCTATATGTCCGACAAATCGAGAAGCGTTTCTGACAGTTCGGGTCTCGGCTTGTATATAGTAAAGAACGTCGTAGAAAATATGAACGGAAAAATCTTCGTGAAAAGTAAAGAGAATAAGGGTACTACCTTCCGCGTGGTCTTACCTTGGGAAAGCGACGATATGGACGTGCAACTAAGTCATGCGGATAAGTTCGGCAGATTCCTTATAACGCTGTTATTCGGTTGGGCGACCGCCTCGATCGTACGCTTCGTTCACTATGCGAGAACGGGTAACGTCAAGTTCTTGATTGCCGGATTTGTGTTAATACCGTTCTTCTTCGTCGGCTGGTTCGCCGATATGATGAGTGTGGCGATTACCGGAAAATATACGCTGCTTATGAACGATTAAAAAGGAGAATAGCATAATGAGAATAACTCTTAACCCCGATAAGGAAGTAGTAAAAGCAATCAAAGAAGGACTTAAAAGAAAAGGCGGATATTGCCCTTGCAAACGCGAAATGACAGAGGACAATAAATGTATGTGTAAAGAGTTCCGCGACCAAATAAAGGACGAGAACTTCGAGGGCTATTGCCACTGTATGCTGTACTATAAACATAAAGATTGAATATCATAAACTAATTATAAATATATCCGCTTATTCAGTAAGCGAAGTTCAGTAAAAAGCGACCGATAAGAACGCAAAGTTTTTATCGGTTTTTTTTGGTATAAACCCGTAGCTGCGCGGGAATAATATACCCGTAATAAATTGCCGAAAAAAATATATAAAAATTTTTACAAAAGTACTTGACAAACAAAAACGATGTGCTATAATATAGTTAGCAATCAGGAAGAGAGAGTGCTAACAGATAGCAACGATGATTGCTAATAAAAAAAATAACGAATATCTTAGGAGGTATCGAATATGAAAAACAATATGGTTAACACTTATAGAAACGGATGGGATTTATTTGACGACGTTATGACGGGATTCTTCAAACCGGTAGTCAGCGGCGGCGCGGTCGGATATATGAGAACGGACGTAGTAGAGGGCGACAACGAGTATACGTTGGAAATCGAATTGCCGGGTTTCGACAAGAGCGAACTAAGCCTTAATCTTAAAGACGGATATCTCGAAGTAAGCGCGGTTAAGGAAGAGAATAAAGAAGAAGGCAAGAAATACGCTTCGCGTGAACGTTACACCAAAGTAACCAGAAGTTATTACGTAGGCGAAAACGTTACCGAGGAAGATATTAAAGCGAAATACGAAAACGGCGTGTTAAAAATTTCTTTCCCGAAGAATAAAGAAAAGGTTGTGGAAACCAAGAAAATCGCTATCGAATGATAACGAGAAAAAAGTAAGCCGAAATCAGAGCCTACCAAATAGAGTTTTAGGGTTCCGTTATTAGCGAATAGGAAACCCTATCGGAGAAAAGTTACGCAAAAATAACTAATGCGTAACTTTTTTCTTTACGCGAAAACGCCCCGAAAAGCGCTCAAAAAAAACGTTTTTTTAACGATTATATAATAAAATATCAATTTTTTTGTTTGACAAACTAAATAAATCATTGTATAATCTCATTAAATAAAAACGATAAACCGTTATTATTCCTTGCCGCTTTTTAACGTAAGCGGCCGAATTTAGTCCAAAAGGAGGTATAGAAGCAATGAACAAGTATCAATTATTGTACATCGTCGATAACGCTCTTACCGAAGAAGCGAAGAACGAACTCGTCGATAGATTTAACGCGTTGATCGAGTCATTGAACGGCACCGTCGAATCGGTAGACAAGTGGGGTACGAAAAAACTCGCTTACGAAATCGACGGCAAACGCGAAGGATATTACGTACTCGTAAAATTCAACGCGGAAGCGACCGTTCCTGCCGAAATCGAGCGTCAAATGAAGATTAGCGATAGCGTTGTCAGACAAATGATAACCAGAATCTAAGGGAGGCAAAGAATGAATAAAGTATTCCTTATCGGTAACTTAACTAAAGACCCGGAAGTAAACGTTACTTCCAACGATTTGACTAACTGCAAATTCACCGTTGCCGTAACTCGTCGTTACGGAAACAAAGAAACCGATTATTTCTCGGTTATTTGTTGGAGAGCGATGGCGGAAAATTGCGGTAAGTATCTGAGAAAAGGCTCTAAGGTCGGTATTTGCGGCTCCATTCAAAATAAGAATTACGAAACGAGCGACGGAGTAAAGCGTTATTCCGTAGAAATCGTTGCGGAAGAAGTACAATTCCTCAGCACTCGTAGCGAAGGAGACGTTAACGAATTACCCGAACCCGCCGCCGGCAGAACCGGAAGAATTTCCGACTTGAAACCTGTCGAGGGCGATGAAGATTTGCCTTTCTGATTAAATTAGGAGGATTCAATGATTAAAGAAGTAAAAAGCGCATCGGCTTATAAACGCGCGCCGAAAAGAAAAGTATGTCCTTTCTGCGTTAACAAAGTAGACGAAGTAGATTATATCACTCTCGTTAAGGACATCGAAAAAAATAGCGAAAAGACTTTCGAGCGTAACGGCGACCGTCGTCCCCGTTTCGTAGCGGAAAACGGCAAGATTATTCCCCGTCGTACCAGCGGCGTATGCGTTAAGCATCAAAGAGATCTTGCAGTCGCTATCAAGCGCGCGAGAATTATGGCTTTACTTCCCTTCAAAGGTGAGTAAGCAAACGGCGTAGTTTTCGCCCGAAAAAAAATAAAAAGCGTTATCTATTGTAGGTAACGCTTTTTTGTCGTAAAAACGAATATTTATATCGAATTTTCTCAGTATACGGACGCCATCGCTATTACGGCGATACCGCCGTTTTCGGCGGTTATACCTAAGTTTTCGCTCGTAGTGGCGGACAAGTTTACTCTTTCCGGAAGTATGTTAAGTTGCGAAGCGATGACTTCTTTCATTTTCGGTAAGTAATCTTTGAGTTTAGGCTTTTGCGCGATTATAGTGACGGAAACGTTGTTTATACATAGGTTTTTCGCTTCGAGAATTTTCTTTGCTTCGATTAAGAAAACGCGACTGTCGGCGTTCTCGTAACGCGGGTCGTCGTCGGGAAAAAGCACGCCTATATCTCGTTCGTCGGCGGCGGAGAGTAGGGCGTCGGTAAGCGCGTGCAACACGACGTCTCCGTCGCTGTGCGCTATCAAGCCATTATTATAAGGTATAGTAACTCCGCCCAGTTTAAGGGGCTTATCGCCGCCGAAACGATGCACGTCGAAGCCGTCGCCTATACGCGCGTTGTACCCGAAACAGTCGTAAGGGTGAGTTATCTTTTTGTTTTGGGTTTCGCCTTCGGAGTAGTATACTTCGCCGACGTGTTTTTCGTAGAGTTCGCTATCGTCGTAACTTGCCGAATCGTCTTGCGAATGCGCGAAAATTATATCGTCGGTCACGAAGCCTTGCGGCGTTTGCACGGATAGGAAGTTTGCTCGGTCGACGTAGGAGTAAGAATCGTCTTTTTTCATTCGCAAACTGTCTACAACCGGGATAGCCGGCACGGCGTTTCCGTGAATAACCGTATCTTCCATTACCTTTTCGACTAATTTTTTGCTTGCGAACGGGCGCGCCCCGTCGTGTATGAGAACGTAGCGCGATTTAACGAGTTTCAAACCGTTTTTTACCGACTCTCCGCGCGTTTTTCCGGCGGGAGCGATAAGTACGCCGTCAATTTGATAATCTTCGTCGGTTACCAATATTATTTTGTCTATGCCGTTTATATCGCGAAAAAGATTCGCGGTACGCGCGATTACCGTTTGCTCTCCGAGCCGCGCGCTTAGTTTATCCGTTCCGGCGCGTAAACTTTTTCCGCCCGCAACTATTACTACGTCAAACATTTTTCTCCTTTTTCCACTAAAAAAGCGGATTTGTAAAAACCCGCTCTTTACGTTATTTTCCTTTTAATCCTCGATTATCTCGTAAAGTAAAGAACCCGCGTTTTTCGGTACGTTGCCTTCGGGTACGGAAAGTATTTTGAACGTTACTCTTTTGTCTCCGAACGCTACCGACACCACGTCGCCGGGTTTTATTTCTTTACCCGGTTTTGCCTCTCTGCCGTTGACGGTAACTCTGTCGCCCGAACACGCTTCGTTGGCTACGGTTCTTCTTTTGATGATTCTCGCTACTTTTAAGTACTTGTCAAGTCTCATTATTCTTCGTCCGATTTATACGCCGCTTCTTCTTTTGCCTTTTTTTTCAAAGCGCGTTTCTTTGCTTTTTCTTCTTCCTCTCTGGCGATTTTCTCGTTGTGCGCTTGCGCCTTAGCCTTGGCTTTCGCGTCTTTTTCTTCCAATCTCGCAAGTTTCGCTTGCGCTTTTTCGAGTTTTTCTACGTCGCCGACTTTTTCGAGTTTAACGATTTTCTTCTTCGTTCTTCTGATTCTGTCGCCCGTCCAGTCGCGCATTACCACGAACTTGTTGCCGATGAAGGAAACTACCAAAGCGGTTAAGCCCGCAACCGCCGTTCCGGTAAAGTTACAAAGGAACAATACGAACCCGTTGCTTCCGCCGTTTGCGGTGTAGGAATCGGTCGCGACTTTTTCGATAAATCCGGGAGCGATGGTTTGCATGGCGGTGATAAGGAACGCCATAATGAAATATAACGTAATCGAAACTGTAAGGTTGTTCGTCGCGTTGAACGTTTTCTTTCTGTTGAGAATATAGGTAAGGGTATTACCGACGACCGCTCCGACCAAGTAGCCTACGAACGTCGCGATACTGGTATAACCCACTTCGTAACTGCCTATGTTGAACAATTTAATCGGCGGTTGGCAAGCGGGAGCGAGTTGCAGCGCGTAAGTGAAAACGTATTGGCTCACGAACTGTCCCAAACCGCAAATCATACTGAACAGAACGTAAAGCACCATTTGTCTTACGTCGGGGTATTTTTGCAGCACCTCGAAAAAGAACTTTACTTTCGCTTTCAGTCCTTTTTTTTCTTTCATTCCCGCGAAGGGACTCGGTTTCTTTCCTTCCGCGACTTCGGCGGTTTCGGTTACCTTGGTTTCTTCATCCATTTTTGTCGACTCCTTATTATTTGTAAATCTTTCGGTAAAGCGAATTCTTTATTTTCGCCGAAAAATATTCTATCATAATAATAATATTTTTGTCAATAGCAACTTATTTTCAAAATCGAAGCGCAATTTCGCGAATAGACCTTACTTTTCGATAAGCATATAGCCGCAAAAATATTGCTATTTATAAATAAAAAAAACTAAGAAAAAACTATTATATTATTTTCTTATAAAATTATTAAAAAACATTTGACATCGGTTGACTTTTGCTGTAAAATGCTATGATGTCAAATATTATGCACTATTATACCCTTCAGCCCTAAACCAAAGGTTTATGGGGGTGGGGGATACGTACGTAATTAGCGATGTCCCCGAAGGGGGAAGCAAGTTTTGTTAGACTATTTTATTAAGGAGCAATGCGATGTCTCAAAGAATTCACAAGATTATGTGCGGCAAAACCGAAAGATGGACTTTCAGCAAGATTAAGCCCATACTCGATATGCCTTATTTGATTGAGGTTCAGAAGAATTCCTACGATGCGTTTATCAAAGACGGTATCAGGGAAGTTTTCGAAGACTTTTCCCCGATTACCGATTTCAGCGGTAAGTTCGAATTGGAATTTCTGGATCACTCTATCGAAGGACCGTGTAAGTACACCGTTAACGAGTGTAAAGAAAGGGATGCCACCTACACGTTTCCTTTGCACGTTACCGTAAGACTTACGTTTAAGGATACGGGCGTTATGCAAACCAAGAATATCTTCATGGGAGATATTCCGAGAATGACCGACAAAGGTACGTTCATCATTAACGGAGCGGAAAGAGTAGTCGTTTCTCAGTTAGTTCGTTCGCCCGGCGTGTATACGGACATCGTTATGGATAAAAACGGCGTAAACCGTTACAACACCACCGTTATACCTACAAGAGGCGCGTGGCTCGAATTCGAACAAGACGCCGCCAACGTATTGAGCGTCAGAGTCGATAAAAATCGTAAAATCACCGCGACCGTGCTTCTCAGAGCGCTCGGTTACGGCACGAACGAGTCTTTGATGGAACTTTTCGACAACGACCCGATGATTAAGGCGACTATCGAAAAAGACGGCGAAATCAACAGCACGCCCCTTGCTAAATACGAACTTTATCGTCGTATGAAACCCGGCGAAACTCCCACCGACAACGGCGTGGAGATTCTTATCCGCAATACTTTCTTCGATTCGAGAAGATACGACATTCATCACGTAGGCAGATATAAGTTCAATAAAAAACTCAGCATTGCCAACCGTATTTACGGCAGAACGCTTACCCGCGACGTTATTTCTCCCGAAGACGGCGAAATTTTAGCGGAAGCGGGCGAGAAAATCGACTCGATGGAAAAAGCGAACGAAATTCAAAACGCCGGCGTAAACGTTGTTTACGTTTCCACCGAAAAAGAAGACCCGAATGACAGCGAATTCAAGATAATCGGTAACAACACCGTAGACCTCGCCGCTTACGTCGACTTCGACCCTGCCGAAATCGGCATAAAAGAAAAAGTTTACTACCCCGCCTTAATGCAATTAAGAGAGGAGTTCGGCGAAGACCCGGTAGCGTTCAGAAACGCGCTCGCTTCGCATAAAGAAGACCTCGTCGTCAATCATATCACCGTAGACGATATCGTAGCGACGGTTTCTTACAACCTCAATATGCGTTACGGCTTTATGGCGAAAGACGATATCGACCATTTGAGCAATCGTAGAGTTCGTTCGGTAGGAGAACTTTTACATAACCAATTCCGTATCGGCATCGCAAGACTGGAAAGAGTGGTTAAGGAAAGAATGAGCATCGTTCAGGACCCGTCGGAAGTCACTCCGCAGTCCCTTATCAATATCAGACCCGTGGCGAGCGCGATAAGAGAGTTCTTCGGTTCTTCTCAGTTGTCGCAGTTCATGGATCAACCTAACCCGATTGCGGAACTCACGCATAAACGTAAACTTTCCGCATTAGGTCCCGGCGGTCTTAACAGAGACAGAGCGGGCTTCGAAGTTCGTGACGTACACCACTCCCATTATGGCAGAATGTGTCCTATCGAAACTCCGGAAGGTCAGAACATCGGTCTTATCACGTCGCTCAGTTCTTATGCGAAAATCAACGAGTACGGCTTTATCGAAGCGCCTTATCGTAAGGTCGATAAAGAAACGGGCGTTGTAACCGATATAGTAGAATATCTTACCGCGGACGAAGAAGATAATTTCGTAGTAGCGCAGGCTAACGAACCGCTTGACGAAAACAGCCGTTTCGTTCATCCTCGTGTTACCTGCCGTTACCGCGACGAAATTAAAGAATATCCCGCGGGAAGCGTAGATTATATGGACGTTGACCCGAAACAACTCGTTTCCGTAGCGGCAAGTTTGATTCCGTTCTTAGAGAACGACGACGCGAACCGCGCGTTGATGGGTAGTAACATGCAACGTCAGGCAGTTCCTTTGTTGCGCCCCGAAGCGCCTATCGTAGGAACGGGTATGGAATATAAAGTCGCGGTAGACTCCGGCGTATGTATCGTCGCTAAGCGTAACGGCGTAGTTAAGAGCGTAACCGCGGACGAAATCGTAGTAACCGCAGACGAAGGCGGCGAAGACGTATACGAACTTCTCAAGTTTAAGAGAAGTAACCAAGACACTTGCGTTAACCAAAGACCTATCGTCAACAAAAACGACAGAGTTTTGGCGGGCGATATCCTTTCGGACGGACCCGCTACGCAAAACGGCGAACTCGCGCTCGGACGTAACATTCTTATAGGATTTATGACTTGGGAAGGTTACAACTACGAGGACGCTATTCTTATCAGCGAAGAACTCGTTAAGAAAGACGTATTTACCACTATCCATATAGAAGAATACGAAATCGAAGCGAGAGATACGAAACTCGGCGAAGAGAGTATCACGAGGGATATACCTAACGTAAGCGACGACTTGTTAAAGAGCCTCGACGAAGAGGGTATCGTAATGATCGGCGCGGAAGTTAAGAGCGGCGACTACCTCGTAGGTAAAGTTACCCCGAAGGGCGAACCCGACCTCACTCCCGAAGAAAGATTGTTAAGAGCGATTTTCGGAGAAAAGAGCAGAGAAGTGCGCGACGTAAGTTTGAAAGTTCCGCACGGCGGCGGCGGTATCGTAGTAGGCGTTAAAGTTCTCACCAGAGAGAACAAGGACGAACTCGACCCGGGCGTAAACAAACTTATCAGAGTATATATCGCGCAAAAACGTAAAATCGGCGTCGGCGATAAGATGGCGGGACGTCACGGAAACAAGGGTGTTATTTCCAGAGTTTTACCGAAAGAAGATATGCCTTTCTTACCCGACGGTACGCCTTTGCAAATCGTACTTAACCCGCTCGGCGTTCCTTCGCGTATGAACATCGGACAGGTTCTCGAAGTTCACTTGGGTATGGTAGCGAAATTGCTCGGCATTAAAGTAGCGACGCCGGTATTCGACGGCGCGACCGAAGGCGACATAAAAGAATTGTTCATCAAGAACGGTCTCACGCGTCCCGACAAAGACGGCAATCAAATTGTAGACGGTAAGTTCCAACTCTACGACGGAAGAACGGGCGAACCTTTCGAAAATCCCGTAACCGTCGGTTATATGTACATGTTGAAACTTAACCACTTGGTCGACGATAAGATTCACGCAAGAAGTACCGGTCCTTACAGTTTGGTTACGCAACAACCTCTCGGAGGAAAAGCGCAATTCGGCGGACAGCGTTTCGGAGAAATGGAAGTTTGGGCTCTCGAAGCCTACGGCGCGAGCCACATTTTGCAAGAAATATTGACAGTTAAGTCGGACGATATCGTCGGTAGACAAAAGGTATTCGACAGTATTATCAAGAATAACGTCACCACCGAACCCGGTATCCCCGAAGCGTTTAAGGTGTTGAAGAAAGAAATTCAATCGTTATGTCTCGACGTAAGACTTTATACCGACGACAACGAAGAAATCAAACTTCCCGAAACGTACGACGACGAGAGAGAAACCGTCAGACCTATCAGAGCGCATAAAGAAGAAGTTGCCGAAGTCGATATCGGACTTACCGGCGGCGGCTCGAACGAGAACATCTTTGACGACGAGAACGTTAACGGACTCGACGACGACGATCTCATTCTCGGCGGAAATTCGGCTACCGTTCCGACTAACGACCTGTTCGATAGCCTCGGCGGCAGCGCGGACGACGGCGATATTTTCGGATTTATGGACGGTAACGCTCATAAGGACGACGAAGAAGAGGAAATCGAACCCTCGCTCGAAGACCTTATGGACGCGGAAGAACTTTATGAAAACGTAAAGGACGAAGATTCGTTTGACGATAACGATATATAAGAGGTGAGTGAAATATGATAGAAATAAATAATTTTGACTCGATACAAATAAGCATCGCTTCGCCGGAGAAGATCAGAGAATGGTCTCACGGCGAGGTTACCAAACCGGAAACCATAAATTACAGAACTCAAAAACCCGAAAGAGACGGTTTGTTCTGCGAAAGAATTTTCGGACCTACCAAGGACTACGAATGTCACTGCGGTAAATATAAGAGAGTAAGATATAAAGGCGTTATTTGTGACAAATGCGGAGTAGAACTTACCAAAGCGAAAGTACGTCGCGAAAGAATGGGTCACATCGAACTTGCCGCCCCCGTTACCCACATTTGGTATTTCAGAGGCGTACCCAGCAGAATCAGCACGATTCTCGACATGAGTCCCAAGCAAGTAGAAAAAGTTATCTACTTCGGAGAAATGGTAGTTCTCGACCCCGGTAGAACCAACTTCAAAAAGAAAGACGTAATCGGCGACGAAGAATATCGTAACGCAATCAGCGAATTCGGACCCAACTGCTGCAAAGTGGGCATGGGCGCGGAAGCGTTGAAAACTTTGTTGCAAGAAATAGATATTCCTAAGGAAAGAGAAGAACTCAAAGCGGAACTCGAAGCGTCGAACGGACTTAAAAAAGTTCGTATCGCCAAGAGATTGGAAATCGTGGAAGCGTTCTATAAGTCGGGCAATAAACCCGAATGGATGGTTCTCGACATTATCCCCGTACTTCCCCCGGATTTACGTCCTATGGTACCGCTCGACGGCGGCAGATTTGCGGCAAGCGATATCAACGAACTTTATAGAAGAGTTATCAACCGTAACAACCGTTTGAAGAAAATGATCGAAGGC
The DNA here is from genome assembly GCA_934296355.1 of uncultured Clostridia bacterium. Classification (GTDB taxonomy): domain Bacteria; phylum Bacillota; class Clostridia; order Christensenellales; family DTU072; genus CAG-1782. The sequence goes on along the minus strand of CAKRAY010000003.1, from coordinate 23,567 downwards.
GGCGCGCCCGAAATCGTTATCCGTAACGAAAAGAGAATGTTGCAAGAAGCGGTAGACGCGTTGATAGACAACGGCAGACACGGAAAACCCATTACCGGCGCGGGCAACAGACAATTAAAATGTCTTAGCGAATTGCTTAGAGGTAAAACCGGTCGTTTCCGTCAAAACCTTCTCGGTAAGCGTGTCGACTATTCCGGTCGTTCGGTTATCGTCGTAGGACCCGAACTGAAAATGTATCAATGCGGTTTGCCCAAGGAAATGGCTCTCGAACTCTTCAAGCCGTTCGTATATCAAAAGTTACAAGAAAAAGAAATTTGTCATAACATAAAGAGCGCGAAGCGCGCCGTAGACAGAGTAAGACCGGAAGTTTGGGACGTACTCGAAGAGGTCATCAAGGACCATCCCGTTTTGCTCAACCGCGCGCCTACCTTGCACAGACTCGGTATCCAAGCGTTCGAACCTATCCTCGTAGAAGGCAGAGCGATTAAACTTCACCCGTTAGCGTGTACCGCATTCAACGCGGACTTCGACGGCGACCAAATGGCGGTTCACGTACCGCTGAGCATCGAAGCGCAAGCGGAAGCGAGAATCCTTATGCTTTCCACCAACAACATATTGAAACTGTCCGACGGAAAGCCTGTCGTTACACCGACTCAGGATATGATCCTCGGTTCTTACTACCTCACTTTCGAAATCACGGATAAGCCGACCGACCCCGAAGTTATTCGTACGTTACGCGCGTTTAAGGATCCCGATGAAGCGAAGATGGCATACCAATTAAAGCAAATCAAACTTCAAGATTGGATTCGCGTAAGAATGAGAAAGGAAGAAGACGGCGTTACTTATCAACGTACGATTGTTACGACGGTAGGAAAAATCATATTCAACGAAGCGATTCCGCAAGACCTCGGCTTTGTTCCGAGAAACACGCCGGAAGAGAAAGTTCAACTCGAAATCAACTTCATTATCAAGAAGAAGACTTTGGGACAAATCGTCGAGAAGTGCTTCAAATTGAAAGGCGCGACCGAAGTTGCGAAAGTTCTTGATAAGATTAAGGCGCTCGGCTATAAGTACTCCACCATCGGCGCGATTACGACCAGCGTATTCGATATGAAGATTCCGGGCAATAAGCAACAAATCCTCGAAGAAGCGGAAAAGAAAGTTCTCGAAGTAGAAAAGAACTTCAACCGCGGTATGTCGACCGAAGACGAAAGATACAACCAGGTAATCGATATTTGGAGTAAGACGACCGCTAAGGTTGCGCAAGACTTGCAAGACAACTTCGTTAACTTCGACAAAACCAATCCTATATGGATGATGGCGGACTCGGGTGCGCGTGGTAGCATGCAACAGATTAAGCAGTTATCCGGTATGCGTGGTCTTATGGCGGATCCTACCGGTAAGACGATAGAAATTCCGGTTAAATCTTCCTTCCGTGAAGGCTTGTCGGTTTTGGAATACTTCATTTCTTCGCACGGCGCGAGAAAGGGCGGAGCGGATACCGCATTGAAGACGGCAGACTCCGGTTACCTTACCAGACGTCTTGTCGACGTCAGCCAAGACATTATCGTCAACGTTGAAGATTGTAACGATAAGAAGGGTACGGAAATCACCGCGTTATATAACGCCGAAGGCGGTTTGGTAGAATCTCTCGACGAAAGAATCACCGGAAGATTCACCGTAGAAGACATAGTCGATCCCGCTACCGGCGAAGTTATATTCCCCGCGGACGAAATGATAAGAGAAGACGACGCGAAACGTATCGTAAGCGCAGGCGTAAGCAAAGTTAAGATTAGAAGCATCCTTTCGTGTAAGTGTAAACAAGGCATTTGCGCTAAGTGTTACGGCGCGAACATGAGCAGTACGAACCCCGTAAAACTCGGCGAAGCGGTCGGTATCATCGCGGCGCAATCCATCGGCGAACCCGGAACGCAGCTTACCATGAGAACCTTCCACACGGGCGGCGTTGCTTCGAGCGCGGATATCACGCAAGGTTTGCCGCGTGTCGTAGAACTTGTCGAAGCGCGTAAACCGAAGGGCGAAGCGAAAGTATCGGATATTAAAGGTAAAGTCGCGGTTAAAGAAGAAGGCAATTTGAGAACGGTTACCGTAAGAAACGACGAAGTTTCTATGGACTACTCGATTCCGTTCGGTGCGAAATTGCTCGTTACCGACGGACAAGATATCATGGCGGGCGACCCGTTATTCGCGGGAAGCGTCAATCCGCACGACATTTTGAGAACGAAGGGCGTAAGCGGCGTTCAAGATATGATTATCAAAGAAATTCAAATTGCGTATAGAAGCAACGGCGTTCAGATTAACGACAAACACATCGAAGTTATCGTTCGTAAGATGCTCCGCAAGGTAAGAGTTAACAATCCTAACGACACCGACCTCATTCTTAACGAACTCGTCGATATTTCCACGCTCGAAGAAGCGAACGAAAGAGCGCTCGAAAACGGCGGAATGCCCGCAACGGCTTCGAGAGTATTGCTCGGTATCAGTAAGGCGGCGCTCGCTACGGATTCGTTCTTAAGCGCGGCTTCCTTCCAAGAGACCGCAAGAGTTCTTACCGACGCAGCGATCAAGTCCAAAGTGGACCACCTTGTCGGCTTGAAAGAAAACGTAATAATCGGTAAACTCATCCCCGCAGGTACCGGACTTAAACGTTACGCTAACGTAAGACTCGAAAACCCGCTCGAAGCGACGACTAACTTGCGCGAAGATAAATTCGAGGAAGTAGATTACAGCGAGGACGACGAAGAACCGAACGAAAAATAATATAATATTATTCCAAAATAGCGGGAGGCATATATGGCGCTTGCGATAAATGCGGTGACCGTGTATAGTCTCCCTTTTTGGTTTTAATAATCGTTAAAAGGAAACGACAAATGAATAGACTATTTACATCAGAAAGCGTAACCGAAGGACATCCCGATAAGGTTTGCGACCAAATAAGCGACGCGATACTCGACGCGATATTGAAAGAAGACAGCACGGCGAGAGTTGCTTGCGAGTGTTGCTGTACCGAAAACTTTTTGCTGATTATGGGCGAAATTACTACCACCGCTAAAGTCGATGTGGAAAAAATCGCGCGTGAAACGATAAAGAAAATCGGTTACGACAAGGAAGAATACGGTTTTTGCTATGACACGGTAGAGATAAAAGTTTTGCTTAACAAACAATCTCCTGACATAGCGATGGGCGTTAACGACAGTATGGAGCATAAAGGCAGCGGCGACCTGTTCGACCAAATCGGCGCGGGCGACCAAGGCTTAATGTTCGGTTATGCCGGTAACGAAACCGCGGAAAATATGCCGCTTGCTATTACTTTGAGCCACGAACTTTGCAAAAAACTTGCCAAAGTACGTAAACAAGGCGTAGTTAAGTACTTACGCCCCGACGGAAAAGCGCAAGTAACGGTCGAATACGACGAAAACGGCAAACCCAAACGCGTAGACGCGGTTGTATTAAGTACACAACACGACGAAGACGTCGATATAGAAACGCTTCGCGCGGATATGAAGAATATAGTTATTCTTCCTACGATACCGAGCGAGTTAATCGACGAGAACACTAAGTTCTATATCAATCCTACGGGAAGATTTACCGTCGGCGGTCCTAAGGGCGACAGCGGTTTGACAGGCAGAAAGATTATAGTAGATACCTACGGCGGATACGTTTCGCACGGCGGCGGTTGTTTCAGCGGTAAAGACCCCACTAAGGTAGACAGAAGCGCGACTTATTACGCGAGATACGTTGCCAAGAACTTGGTAAGAAGCGGAATTTGCGACAGATGCGACATTCAGGTTGCTTACGCTATCGGCAAGGCTCGCCCCGTCAGCATCGACGTCAATACTTACGGAACGGGCAAGGTCAGCGACGAGAAAATCAAAGAAATCGTAGATAAAGTGTTCGACTTCCGCCCGATGGCGATAATAACCAACCTTAACTTGCGTCGTCCGCAATACTTTAAGACGGCGAGTTACGGACATTTCGGTAATCCCGAATACGCTTGGGAAAAAACCGATAAAATCGAGGAGATTAAGAAGTATCTTTAATGGAGTTTAAGGGAAAAGTAGAGGAAATCATCTACACTAACGAAGAGAACGGATATACCGTTATGGTATTCGATGCCGAGGACAAGTATTTTACTGCCGTCGGCATTTTTCCACTTGTAACGGAAGGTGAGATGTTAAAAATCGAAGGCGAGTTCAAAGACACGAAAAAATACGGCGAGCAGTTCGTAGTAACAAACGTGTCTTACGCCTATCCCGAAGACGTGTACGGCGTGTATAAGTACCTTTCAAGCGGCTTGTTTAAGGGAATCGGAGAAAAAACCGCCAAGCAAATCGTGGATAAATTCGGTATTGATACCTTGAAAATTTTAGACGAAACGCCGCACCGATTGCTCGAAGTAACGGGTATAGGGCGTAAAAAGTTAATGGAAATTATTTGTTCCTATAACGAAACGCGCTCTATGAAAGAAACCATACTTTTCCTTCAAAATTACGAAATATCGATGAATCTCGCCATGAAGATTTATCGTAAATACGGCGAAAACACCGTAGACACTATGAAAAACAATCCCTATATTCTTGTCGAGGACATAGACGGAGTGGGGTTTATAACGGCGGATAAAATCGCCAAAAAACTCGGTATCCCCGAAAACAGCGAGTTCCGTATACGCGCGGGACTTAACTATTTATTGAACGAACAAGCGGGGAAATCGGGACACACTTGCTTACCCGAAGACTATCTCGTCACGCAATGCGTGAAACTTTTAGGACTCGACGAAGGCGAAATAAGAATGTGCTACGACTGCTACTTCGACTTGAAACGAGAAGAAGTCAACGGTCAAATTTTGGTAGCGACGGCGGTAAATTATCATACCGAAAACGCCATCGCCAATAAACTTTTACTACTCGATAAATCGCCTAACGCGTGTAACTTCGACTTAAAAAAGGAATTGGAAGTTTACGAGCGACAAAACGGCATAGCGCTCGACGCCAATCAAAGGCACGCCATAAAGAGCGTGTTTTCTCACGGAGTGAGCGTAATTACCGGCGGACCCGGTACGGGAAAAACGACGATAATCAAGGGCATCGTAAACGTGCTTAGAAATAACGGCAAAAAGCCTTTACTATGCGCCCCGACGGGCAGAGCAAGCAAAAGAATGATGGAAACAACCGGCGAGGACGCTAAGACGATACACCGTATGCTCGGTATGGAAGGCGTGGGTTCGAGCGCGTGTTGCTATGACGAAAGTACCCCGCTACCGGTAGACGTACTTATAGTAGACGAAATCTCGATGGCGGATATTTATATATTCAACACGCTTTTGAAGGCAATTCCCGTAGGAGCGAGATTAGTGCTTGTCGGCGATAAAGACCAATTACCGAGCGTTGCTTGCGGCAATATATTAAGCGATATAATTCGCTCCGACCTTATTAACGTAGTCTATCTTACCACCGTCTATCGCCAAGCGCAAGGAAGCACGATAGTATCTAACGCCCATAGAATAAACAGCGGCTTGATGCCCGAAACAAAAAATTCCAACGACTTCTTTTTCAATGCAAAAAGTACGGCTTCGGGTGTCCAACAAGCGGTTTTAAGTATGATAAAAACCCGAATACCGAATTACCTTAACGTTTCGCGCGACGATATTCAAGTGCTTGCGCCTATGCGTAGAACGGAGTTCGGCGTAGAGGTGCTGAACGAACTGATGCAAAGGGAACTTAACGAGAACACACGTTCCACGGTATATAAAGACGTAACTTATAAGGTATGCGACAGAGTAATGCAAACGGTCAATAACTACGAACTCGAGTGGAGTAAAACGGTAAACGGCAAGTTAGTAACGGGCAAAGGCGTATTTAACGGCGATATAGGTATGGTCGTGAACGTAGACAAAGAACTCGTTGCCGTAGAATACGACGACGGTAAAATGGTCAAATACGTTGCTTCCGACATAGAAGAGTTGACGCTCGCTTATTGCGTAAGCGTGCATAAGTCGCAAGGCAGCGAGTTTCCCGTGGTAATTCTCGTGCTGGGCAGACCCGTGCCTATGTTGCACACGAGAAACTTGATATATACCGCGGTAACGCGCGCGAAAAAAATGCTTGTCATTATCGGAGAAGAGTCCGTGCTTCAATACGCGATTAACAATACCTATACGGCGAAAAGATATTCTTTACTTTGCCATTTGCTCAACAAACAAAAGGACAAAATCGACTTTCTATGGGGAAACATAAACATCGATGAAGACGAATAGTAAGAAAGTAATAGGTTTTCTTAAAGAACTTTTCTTTCCCACGGCAACGTGTTATTTGTGTGGGAGCGAACTTGACGGAACGGGCGAGTGTCTGTGCGAGTCTTGCGAGAGCGGCTTGAAGAAGATTCCCGATTATGAAAGAAAGTATAAGGGTTTAACCGTTTACTCTTACGCGTATTACGACGAACTGTCCAAAGAAATAGTTTTGCAGTGTAAAGATAACAACAAATCGTATTTTGCGGAAATCGAAGCGAGATATATTAAGAAAGTTATCGATAATAAGAATATAGACTTCGACGCGATAGTTTACGTTCCGGCTTCGAGCGCAAACGTGAAGCGTCGCGGCTACGACCACATGAAAGAAATCGCTAAAATTCTTTCCGAAAAGACCGGCAAGCCGATAGCGGAAAATCTTGACAGAAATAAAGAAAACATTGACCAAACCGAAGTTAGGGAAAACGAAAGATTAAATAACGTGTTAAAGAGTTTTCGCGCGTGCGGCGATTTATACGAAAAGCGCGTATTGTTGATAGACGACGTAGTCACGACGGGAGCGACGCTGATCGCGTGCGAAAAGGCGTTAGCCGAAATCGAACCTAAAGAAATAATTCCCGTGACATTCGTTGCCGCGCGCCCGAAGCGTTAAATTTTCAAGTAAAAGCAATCGATTTGCATAAAATAAAAGACCGACGAACAGTTTTTCGTGGTCTTTTTTGTTGTTTTAAGTAGATTTTTAGATAAGTCCGAGTTTTTTTGTTTAAGTCGTCGTCAAATTGTTTGGTTCCGTCGGTATGAAAATAAACTTGACAAATAAAAAGCACACGAAAATAGTATGAAAATTACTTACCATAACGAGTGCTTTTTTTAAGTTCTGTCACGCAAAAACTTTTTCGATTAGTTTTCGCTCGGATTTTTGCGGAAGGAGAACGTAAGATACTTTTTGAGGTTATAAAGTTGAGTGCTGAGGTCGACTTTATAGTAGTTAGGATTGATAAGTCGTAGATATTCTTCCCAAAACTCGCTTCTTACCAGTTTGGAATATTCCGCAATCTCCGTAAGGGAAGGAGAGGTATACACTTGCTTGCCGTTTTCAAAAACTTTTACCATTAAGTTACGCATCGAATACTTGGTAAGCGTGGTTTGCTTCCAAGTTTCTATCGGGTGGAAAATGGTAAGGGGTTTGGTCGTGTCGAAAGTTTCGTTCCTTAAACAAATCAAGTCGGCAAAAGCCATTTTGTCTTCGTCGTAAATTCTGTACGTCGTTTTTATACCGGGATTAGTGATTTTTTCGGCAGTATCCGAAAGTTTCATTTTCGCTTCCCATTCGCCGTTTACTTGCAATGCGGAGAGTTTATATACGCCGCCGAGCGCGGGGGTGAGGGATGAAGTAATGAGTTTCGTTCCTATTCCGTAACTGTCTATTTTTGCGTTTTGTTGATGTAAGGAAGATAAAATATACTCGTCGAGGTCGCCGCTTACGCAAATTTTGCAGTCGCTGTGTCCGGCGTCGTCGAGCATTTTACGCGCTTTTTTGGTTAAGTACGCAAGGTCGCCGCTGTCAAGGCGTATGCCGAGAGGCTTTAAGCCCTTAGCCTTCATTTCGTCGAAGACCTTAATGGCGTTGGGTACGCCCGAACGCAAAGTGTCGTAGGTGTCTACGAGCAACAATGTATTGTTGGGATAAATTCTCGCATATTCTCTGAACGCTTCCAGTTCGCTTTCGAAACTCATAACCCAAGAGTGGGCGTGCGTTCCCGAACAAGGTACGCCGTACATTTTTGCGGTGAGAACGTTACTGGTAGAATTGCAACCGCCGATTATAGCCGCTCTCGCTCCGTATATTCCCGCGTCCGGACCTTGGGCGCGGCGTAAGCCGAATTCCATAACGATACCTTTCGCTTCTTGACAAATCTTGAACGCCTTGGTGGCGATAAGCGTTTGATGGTTAATCATATTCAATATGGCGGTTTCAACGAGTTGCGCTTGGAAGAGCGGCGCGGTCACGGTAAGAATAGGTTCGCCGGGGAATATGACTTCGCCTTCTCTGATAGCGTAAATATCGCCCGTAAAACGGAACGACTTTAACGCGTCCAAAAAGTTTTCGGGGAATAAATCGAGAGAACGCAGGTACTCGATGTCAGACTCTTCGAAGTGAAGATTGTTGATATAATCTATGACTTGTTCGAGTCCGGCGCATATAGCGAAATCGAGATGTTCTTTTTGACGATAGAACACGTCGAAGTTTGCAAGCGTGTCCGCCTTGCCGGTTTGTAAGTACGCGTTCATCATAGTAAGTTGATAAAGGTCGGTAAGTAATGTTAAGTTTCTCATTTCATTTTGCTCCGTTATTTAATCTCTATTGCCCCGTAAGGACGAATTTTTACTCCGAAAACGTTAGCGTTTCCAAAGATTTTTTTCATATAGTTTGTATAAGAATCAAGTTTTTGGGTTTCCACAACGCTCAGTATAGTACCCGCAAAGCCTCCGCCATGTACTCTTACCGCCAAGGTGTCCGGGTGATGAGAACATATCGCCAGTCCGAAAGGCACGTCTTGTACGGTATCGCCTACGGGGTAGCAGTTTTGAAGCAGGGTGTAACTACTCAGTCCGCTTGCCGTCACCAGCGACAAAAAGCGGTCTTTATCGTTATCGTTGAGCGCTTGCACCGCTTGCTTAACTCGGTTGTTTTCATCGAAAAAGTGCATGCTTCTAAGCACCGCTCTACCCGAATATTTCGATTTTAATTCGGCGAGCGCGGCAAAGAAATCTTTTTCTTCCACTTCGGCGAGAACTTTTTTTCCGAAGAAACCCGCGACTTCGTTCATCTCGTAACGTATCGCGGCGTACTCGTCGGTGAGGTTGCAGTGGTCGCCGCCGCAGTTGATTATAACCAAGGACAAATCGTCGAAGTTCCACGGCGCGTTCTCCGAATCGGGTATTTCGTTTGCGAAGTTCATATAACTTACTCCGCCGCGCGCTATGGTGAGTTGGTCCATAAGTCCGGAGGGTTTTCCGAAGTATACGTTCTCGGCGAAGCGAGAGATTATCGCTTTGGTAGCGAAATCTATTTTATCGCCGTTGTACAACGCGTCGAGTATCTCGCAAAGCAAGAGTTCGAAAGCGGAACTGCTGCTTACGCCCGCGCCCTTAAAGATAGTGCTGTGGCAATGCGCGACGAAGCCGCCGACTTTGTAACCTCTGTCTTTGAAGCCTTGCAACACGCCGCAAAGAATGGCGCGCGACGTTCCGAACGCCGAGGGGTCTACTGGCGTGTCGAAAACGTTTACCGTAAACGGCTCGAAGCCTTCACTGCAAACGGTAACGGTATCGGAATCGGTTTTGTTGACCGCGCAAGCCACGTCGAGGTCGATAGAACTCGCTATGACCAAACCGTGGTTATGGTCGGTGTGATTGCCGATAAGTTCCGCCCTTCCCGGAGAGGAAAAGAAACGTACGTTTTCCGTTAATCCCTCGGTAAGTCGCGAGTATCTTTCCGCCGTTTCGTCGAGCGGATTCGTATAAAGTTCTTTGAAAGAACGAACGAGATTTACATTTTTTAGAATGGTTTCTTTCGTCAAAGCCCTTGCCATAATAAACTCCGTTATGTTATAATTCAAATAGATAATTTATACATAGTATAACACAGCCATTCGATAATGGCAAGAATTTTCTTAGTGAGGTTACATTATATGACGATGGAAGAAGTTGCGTTGAGAATAGAAGATTTATTGTGCTACGGCGTGGAAAAACTCGGTTTGTCCGTCGAAGACAAAGCGTACGCAAGGAATCAACTTTTGGAATTGTTTCAAGTAGAACCCGCCTTTAAGGACGGAAATTTACCCGAAGATATGTCGGAACTTATCGAAGAACTTACCGATTACGCTCTCGATAACGGCGTTTGCGAAGACGGCGAAGAGGCGCGCTTCGAAACTCGCCTTATGGGCTTGATAACGCCTTCTCCGAGTTCGGTGGTGTATAGATATAACGAGGTTTATCGCCAAGAGGGTATTCGCGCGGCTACCAGGTATTTGTATAACCTCAGCGTAGACAACTTTTACATTAGATTGAAGGATATAAGAAAAAACCTATGTTGGTACGCCAAAGGCAAGAAGGGAAGAATCGCCATTACCATTAACCTTAGCAAACCCGAAAAAGACCCCAAGCAAGTTCTCGCGGAAAAGCAGTTTACGGGAAGGAAATATCCTATGTGCATGCTTTGTATGGAGAACATCGGTTTTTGCGGCACCGCAACCTTGCCGGCAAGACAAACGCTAAGGCACATCCCCGTTACGCTTAACGGCGAACCGTGGCACATGCAGTTTTCGCCGTATCTTTATTACGACGAACATATCATAGTCTTTAACGAAAAACACTTGCCGATGCAAATCACCGATAAAACCCCGGTAAGATTGTTGTCGTTCGTTAGAAGATATCCGTTCTATTTCTTAGGCAGTAACGCGGACTTGCCGATAGTTGGCGGCTCGATACTTTCACACGACCATTATCAAGGCGGTAGAAAAGTTTTGCCTATGTTTTCGAGAGGATATCGTAAGATTTACTACACGAACGAAGAAGTTAACGTCGGCGTTAAAGATTGGTACAACAGCGTAGTGACTTTAAGAGGTAAGGACCCCGACGAAGTTGCAAAAAAAGCGGCCACCGTTATCGACGTTTGGAAGACGTATTCCGACCCCGAAAACGACGTAATCGCGGAGTCGAACGGAGTAAGACACAATACCGTCACGCCCGTCGCTTACTATAAAGACGGTTACTACGTTTTCGATTTGATTTTAAGAAACAACAGAACCGACGAAGCGCACCCGTTCGGAATATTCCACCCGACCGAGGATATGCATAACATTAAAAAAGAGGCGATAGGCTTAATTGAAGCGATGGGCTTATTCATTCTTCCGGGCAGATTGAAGGGAGAACTCGGCGCGTTGATGACGGAACTCACCAAAGAAAAACCCGATTTGGAAATGATATCCAAGGACGAAAAACTTTCCAAGCACTTTAATATGTTCGTGCAAATAATGGCGGACCACGGAACGGGATTAACGCCCGAAAAAGCGCAAGAAGTCGTTCTCGAAGCGGTCAACAAGGTATGTTTCAGAATCCTCGAATGTACCGCGGTATTCAAAAACGACAAAAAAGGCAAGGACGGAATGGAAAGATTTATCAGAGCCGTGGTTATAGAAGATAACAAACGTAACGGTAGAGAATAAGCGAAATTTTTATAAAATGCCTAAAAAATTGCCGAAAATACTTATAGTTTTAGCGACGCTTTTGTGCGTGCTGTGCGCGCTGAACGCGTGCGCGGAAAGCGGCGCGACCACGGCGAGTCTGAAACAAGAAGAACTTACGTTAAGAATAGGCGAAAAAGCGCGTCTCGGCGCGTTTTTCGATACCGATAAACCCCCAAAAGAGGTTTTTTACGCCGTGGGCAACGGCGACCTCATTGACATAGACGGAGAGTTAATTACCGCCAAAGCGGCGGGCAAAACTTACGTTATGATCACCGTGGACGAAATCGTGCTTAGGCTTAACGTAATCGTAATCGACGACAGAAAAGTTTCCGCCGCCGCGGTTAACGTAACTTGCGTTTACGACGGAAATCTACACAATATCGCGATAAAAGGCAAACTTCCGTCGGGAACGACGATTAAGTATTTCTTGAACGGCAAAGAGTTTACCGGCGCGAGCGAAGCGGGCGTATACGAAATTACCGCGGAAATTACCGTACCCGAAAAATACGAATTGACTTACGCCGAGCGTACGGCGATTTTGACGATAAACAAAGCGTTTTTTAATATGAACGCGGTGAAGTTCAACTCCGTTAATTGCGAATACGACGGCAAGGAAAAGACCGCTCTTATCAGCGGCAAACTCCCCGACGGAGTAAGCGTTTCTTACGTGAACAACAAAGCGACGGATGCGGGAACGTACAAGGCGAGGGCGATTTTTTTTCATAACAATCCCAATTACGAGCCTATTCCCGATATGAATTGCGAGATTAACATTCTTCCCATGACCGTCTATCTCGGCGATTACGGCTTTTCCGACAGAACTGACGTATATGATACCGAAAAACATTTTCTACGCGCGGAAAAAGAGTTTCCCTACGGCATAACGGTCGAATACGTGGGCGAAAACGGCAAGGAAACGACGGACGGTTTTGTCGACGCGGGCAAGTATATGGTCGGAATAATAATTCGCGTCGCCGCCGCCGTGATGAATAACTACGTTTTTACCTCGGTAAACAGTGAAATAGAATTTGAAAAAATCGGAGAAAACTACGTTAGCAAAAAAGCGACTTTTTGCGCGCTTACGATAAATAAGGCTGAGATAGTAAAAGACTACGAACTCGTTTTTACCGACAAAAACGGCAATAAGGTCGATACCGTTATTTACGGCAACAACGTGGTTATCGGACAAAAATCAAGCGACGGATATTCTGTATACTTAACGGAAAAACCGCACGGCATAAACGGCGAATTTCTTGACGAAATAACCGTCGAATACTCTCCGAATTTAACAGTTAACGCGACCGAGGGCTTCCTTGACGTCGGCTTATATTCGATAAAAGCGACGTTTGTTCTTTCCGAAGAAGCGAAGAAAAACTATCTCGACGTGCCGAGCGAGTTCGTATCGTTTAACGTAGTAAAGGCTACCCTAGATTTGAGTTCGGTTACCGTAAAACTCAAAGGCGAGCAAGAATACGATATATTCTCCGGAAAAGAATTCGACGTTGAATTCGCCCCCGATAAAAGATACGAATTATTTATAGATTCGACTGCCGTGGGCGCGTTTACGTTAAGCAAAGTCGACGTTACTTGTAAAATATCCTATAACGCCGAAGACTTGAAAGAATTTGACGGCGAGCCGATTTACCACGCCGGTTCTTACTTCGTAATGTTGTCGTTCAAGGTGAAAATCTGCCCGTCGAATTATAACAGAATAGATTCTAAAAGCGCGAGTTTTTATATAAAGCCGCATAGGATAAATATTGACGCTGTGGCGTTTTCCGACGTTCATGAGGTATATGACGGAACGCCGAAAAGCATGAGTTTTTCCTTAACTTTGCCGCAGGGCGTGGAAAGCAAAATCAAGTATATTCATAACGGTAGCGAGGTCGAGGGTAATTCGTTCATAAACGCCGGCAAGTATCTTTGCGTAGCCACGCTTTATTATAATCTCGACGACGAGAATTGGCGCGAAAACGATTATCTTTTTATCGTCGGTTCGGAGATTACCAATAAGTTATACGCCAATCTCTACATCGATAAAGCGAAGTACGACTTTACCAACGAAGAACTTACTTCTAAATACGCTCAAAGCGGTATCCCCGTTTACGACGAGGGAATGACGCTCGAAGATTTGGATATTTTCTACGACGGCAACGCGCGGTGGAAAGATAAGCAAACCGCGATAACGGCGGAAGAAACGGCCGGTTCCGACCCGACGACGTTCCGTTTTACCGCGACCGCCCTCTACAACGCGGATAGAGCGAATTACGAAGATTTCGAGTTTTACTATAAAAAGACCGCAAGCGCGGACAGTCGACTGACCGTATCGAGAAAGCCGATAAATATCGCCGAGATTACGGTAAACGACCAGTTTATCGCGTATACGGGAACGCAAGCGGAGCCGTACGTTGCGGATAAAAGAATAAAAGCGACTTTTGTCAAAAACGCCGTAGAACCCGGAGAGTATCGTTCTTCTTGTACGATTTATCCCAAGGAAAAAACATACGTTTTTGTGAGAATTAACGGAGAAAGCGCGGAATACGCGGGCGAAGTCTTCGCCAAAGATAACGTAAGTTTCCGCATTTATAACGGCAAATTTTACGAGTACGAACAAGGCACTTGCAACCTTATTAAATATAAAAAGGAGGGCGGCGAGAACGCCGTTATTCTTAGCGGTACGAAAGTAGTCGCGAAAGGCGCGTTCGACGAGATACCTTTAACGAGTCTTTACGTTCCCGATTCGGTGGAGAACGTTGCCGCCGAGGTTTTGGTTAAAGGAGAGAACCTAATTTCGCTCGACCTCGCGACGCTTTGTTATCCGAGCGCGAACGGGTTAAAACGCTTTTTCAAAGATTCGTTGACGCCGCGTGGTTTGAAAAATATCGTGGTGAGAAACGATACGACGATAGACGCGGACGCGTTCGTTAACTGCGTGGGACTGGAAAGCGTAGAATATATCTCTCCGATTACTTCGGTAGGAACGGCGGCGTTTTACGGTTGCGACTCTTTGAGAACGATAATTTTAAGAGAGGCGGACGAAAACGTTTCCGTCGGTAAAGAAGTGTTCTACGGCTGTTCTTCGCTTACGGAACTGACTTTGCCGTCGCTTTTAGGCAAGACGCTCGCATATTATTTCGGCGGCAACGACGCCGCGATAAAGAAAATCGAGTTTACTTCGACGGTTGCTTACGAATTGCCGAGAGCCGCGTTCAAGAATTTTATTTCTCTAAAAGAGATAATTTTGTCTTCCGGACTTAAAGCCGTGGGCGAGGGCGCGTTCGAAGGCGTAACCGCTCCGATAGATTTGACGAATACGAGCGTAACCGCAATCGGCGATAAGGCTTTTGCAGGGTACGCGGGAAAAGCGCTTACGCTTAACGAGAATACGACCGCAATCGGCGCGTACGCGTTTTACAATACGAGTTTAACGCAAATCGCTTTGCCCGCCGCGCTGAAAACGCTGAAAGCGAAGGCGTTCGCCGGGTGTTCCGCAAAAATAGCATTTCATAAAGACGGGGCGAAAGACCTTATAAAAGAATCGGTTTTCGAAGAATACGCGGGTAGCGAAGCGGACCTTAGCGGTATGGAGTATATAGGAAACAACGCGTTCAAAAACAGTAAAATAACCTCGCTCGAATTGGACTGCGACGTAGGAAGCGGCGCGTTTTCGGGGTGCGGATTGTTAAAGACCGCCGTCTTTGGCGAAAACGTTACGTCAATCGGCGCAAACGCGTTCTTCGGTTGCGCTATGCTTACCGAAGCGACGTTTCTCGGAGAAACGCCTCCCGCCATCGGCAGGGACGCGTTTGCCACAGGGGAAGAGGTGCTTAACGTAAAAGTGGCGTTTTTCCCCGACAAGTATAAAGAAGCCCTCATCGCTTCGGGCAGAAAAACAATGCAAATTTCGGCGGCGTAAACGTCGCGCGAAAACCGTTTTTTCAATCCTTATATATAATAGGACGCGAATAAATCGACTTACGCCCGCAAAAAACGCGGGCGTTTTCTATTATTTTTTCATTTTTTTAAGAAAATCTTTTTTAATGCTCAAATCCGTTTGACATCGAGAAAACGATATTGTATACTTATCAAGCCGTTATAGGGATGAAGTAGGAGGTTACCGACACACGCGGATAGTTTCTACGGACTACGCGCCGCAAAGACGGCTGCGACTAACTGAGGCGAGGGACAGCCAATCCCGAAACCGATAATAACGGTGAAAAAAAGTTAGGTAAAATACAGGAGGTAAGAAAAATGGCAGGTCAAAAGATTAGAATCAAGTTAAAAGCTTATGACCACAATCTGATCGACAATTCGGCGGCTAAAATCGTTGATGCTGTTAAGCGCACGGGCGCGAGCATTTCCGGTCCTATTCCGCTACCGACAGATAAGGAAATCGTTACGATTTTGAGAGCAACTCACAAGTACAAGGATTCTCGTGAACAGTTCGAACTTCGTACACACAAAAGATTGATCGACATCTACAATGCGACGACAAAGACGACGGAGGCTTTAATGAAGTTGGATTTGCCCGCAGGCGTCGACATCCAAATCAAGTTATAATCGGAGGCTCGTTATGAAAAAAGGCATTTTAGGACGCAAATTGGGAATGAGCCAAATATTCACCGAGAACGGAACCATGATACCGGTTACGGTAATCGAAGCGGGTCCTTGCGCGGTTACGCAAATCAAAACCGTCGCTAAGGAAGGATACGACGCGGTTCAACTCGGATTCGGCGAAATCAAAGAAGTAAGAGAAGGCGTTTACAAGAACGTCAACAAACCTCAAGCGGGACACTACGCTAAGGCGGGAGTCGCTCCCAAGAAGTATCTTCACGAATTCCGTTTCGACAGTATCGAAGGATACGAAGTCGGCGGAGTGGTTACTTGCGACAGTTTCGCGGTAGGCGACAAAGTAGACGTATACGGCAAGACCAGAGGTAGAGGATTTACCGGCGTTATCCAAAGATGGAACGCTCAGAGAGTAGGTTCTATGTCCCACGGTACCGGACCTATCCATCGTTCGCCCGGTTCTATGGCGGCTAACTCCGACCCGAGCAGAGTTTTCAAGAACAAACATCTCGCGGGTCACTACGGTAACGAAAGAGTAACCGTTAAGAATCTCGAAGTCGTTCGTATCGACGCAAACAGAAACTTATTGTTCGTCAAGGGCGGTATACCGGGTGCTAAAGGCAGTTTGGTAGTCGTCAGAGGTTAATAGAGGAGGTATTTATATATATGGAACTTAAAGTATATAACACGTTAGGTAAAGAAGTAAGTACCGCCACAGTAAGCGACGCTGTTTTCGGAGCGGAATACAACGAAGCGCTTATCCACCAAGTAGTGGTTGCGCAACTCGCTAACAAAAGACAGGGAACGAAAAGCAGCTTAACCCGTACGGAAGTACGCGGCGGCGGTATTAAACCTTGGAGACAAAAGGGTACCGGCAGAGCAAGACAAGGCAGCATCCGCGCGCCGCAATGGCGTCACGGCGGCGTTGTTTTCGCGCCGAAGCCGAGAGACTTCTCCAAAAAGATCAACAAGAGAATGAAACTTCAAGCCATGCTCAGCGTGTTGAGCCGTAAAGTAGCGGTAGAAGAATTAATTCTTATCGACAAACTCGAACTTGCTGAAGGCAAGACGAAGTTAATGGCGGAAGTATGCGCAAACCTTAACGCAGGCAAGAAAGCAATGTTCGTAGTCACCGGCGAAAACGTCAACGTGACGAGAGCGATTGCCAATCTTCCCGAAGCGGTTCTTTGCGACGCAAGTTTAATCAACGTTTACGATTTGGTTAGAGCGGGCAAAGTTTTCGTTACTTTGGATGCGCTTAAAGTAATCGAGGAGGCAAATGCATAATGAAAGCGTACGACATTATAATAAGACCCGCTTTGACCGAAAAGAGTTATGCGGGAATCGAAAGCAAGAGATACACGTTTATCGTAGCGAAGAGCGCGACGAAGCACAGCATAGCCGCTGCGGTAGAACAAGCATTCGGCGTAAGCGTGGAAAGCGTTAACGTCGTTAACTACGTAGGTAAAATGAAGCGCCAAGGAAGAACGGAAGGCAGAAGAGCGTCTTACAAGAAGGCTTATGTAAAGCTTACTGCGGACAGCAAGCCCATCGAATTCTTCGAGAGCTTATCTTAATAATGGAGGTTCAAAATGGGTATTAAAAGATTCAAACCTATAACTCCCGGTCACAGAACTTATACTGTAAGCGACTTTGCGGAAATCACCAGAACCACTCCGGAAAAATCCTTGCTCGAAAGCAAGAATAAGTCCGGCGGAAGAAACGCAACCGGAAGAATCACCGTAAGACACATCGGCGGTGGAAACAGACAAAAGTATCGTATCATCGACTTTAAGCGTAACAAAGACGGAATTCCCGCAACGGTAAAGACGATCGAGTACGACCCGAATCGTTCCGCTAACATTGCTCTCGTAGTATATGCTGACGGCGAAAAGAAATACATTCTCGCTCCTTTGGGACTTACCGTAGGCGATAAAATCGTAAGCGGCAAAGGCGTAGACATCAAAGTCGGTAACTGCCTCCCCTTGGAAGAAATCCCCGTAGGTACGATGGTACATAACATCGAGTTCCAACCTAACCACGGCGGACAAATCGCGAGAAGCGCGGGAAGCAGCGCGCAACTTATGGCTAAGGAAAACGGCAAAGCGACTTTGCGTATGCCGAGCGGAGAAATGCGCTACATTCCTTTGGCTTGCAGAGCGACAATCGGTCAAGTAGGCAATATCGAACACGAAATCGTAAGTTTAGGTAAAGCCGGAAGAAAAAGACATATGGGCGTTAAGCCGACGGTACGTGGCGTTGTAATGAATCCTTGCGATCATAAGCACGGCGGCGGCGAAGGTAAGAGCCCGATCGGATTGCCCGGACCTGTTACTCCTTGGGGTAAACCGGCACTCGGTTACAAGACCCGCAAGAAGAAGAAAAATTCGAGCAAGTATATAATTAAACGTATTAACTAGGAGGAGCGACAATGAGTAGAGCCAACAAAATGCCTTTTGTAGACGAAAGTCTTAAGAAAAAGGTACTCGCTATGAACGAAGCGGGCGAAAAGAAAGTAATCAAAACGTGGTCCCGTTCTTCCACTATTTATCCTGAGTTCGTCGGACACACCATCGCGGTGCACGACGGCAAGAAGCACGTTCCGGTATATATCACCGAAGATATGGTCGGATTGAAGTTAGGAGAATTCGCTCCTACCAGAACTTTCCGCGGACATGCCGGTTCCAAGACTTCGGGCGCTAAGTAATAGGAGGCAGATATGGGCAGAACTTATGCTAAAGCATTAAAAAGAGCAGAAACCAAGGACAGAAGACCGAAGGCGGTTGCGAAGTATATTCGTATCTCCCCCTATAAGGTAAGAGCGGTTCTCGACACCATCAGAGGTAAGAGTTACGTCGAAGCGGTCGCGATTTTGAAGAACACCAACAAGTCTTCCAGCGATCCGATTTTGAAGGTATTGAAGAGCGCCGGCGCGAACGCGGAGAACAATCTCGGTTTGAACACTCAGGAATTGTTCGTAGCGGAGTGCTATGCGGGACAAGGCCCCACGCTTAAGAGATATATCGTAAAAGCGCGTGGCGGAATGGGTCACTTCTATAAGAGAACCAGTCACATCACAATCATACTCGACGAAGTTAAATAATTAAAGGAGGCAGCAATAAATGGGACAAAAAGTTAATCCGCACGGTTTAAGAGTCGGCGTTATATCTTCTTGGAATACTCAATGGTATGCCGACAAGAAGAGTTTTGCTACTTTCCTTAAAGAAGACAACGAAATCAGAAAGCAAATCAAATCTAAATTCTTTAACGCGGCTATCAGCAAGATTCTTATCGAGAGAGCGGCTAACACGATCACCGTTAACATTTACAGCGGCAGACCGGGCGTAGCGATCGGTAAGGACGCTGTAGGCGTAGCGGAAATCAAGAAAATGGTAGAGAAAATCGTTAAGGGCAAAGTCGTCAACATTAACGTTCTCGAAGTAAAGAAAGTAGATATGGACGCGCAACTGGCAGCGGAAGCGATTGCGGCGAACCTCGAAAAGAGAATCCAATTCCGTAGAGCGATGCGTCAAGTAATGACCAGAGCGATGAAAGCGGGCGCAAAGGGTATCAAAACGATGGTAAGCGGACGTCTTGACGGCGCGGAAATCGCGAGAAGCGAACATTATAGCGAAGGTAGCATACCTCTGCAAACCTTAAGAGCGAACATCGACTACGGTTTTGCGGAAGCGCATACCACTTACGGCGTAATCGGCGTTAAAGTATGGATTTACAAAGGCGAAGTTTACGGTAAGCAGCAGAATAAAGGAGGTAATGACTAATTATGTTAATGCCTAAAAGAGTAAAAAGAAGAAAGCAACAAAGAGGCAGAATGACCGGTAAAGCCAACAAGGGCAACAAGATTGCTTACGGCGAATACGGTTTGATGGCTCTCGAGCCGAGTTGGATTACCAGTAACCAAATCGAAGCGGCCCGTGTTGCTATGACCAGATACATCAAGCGTGGCGGACAAGTTTGGGTAAACATCTTCCCTCATAAACCCGTTACCAAGAAACCTGCCGAAACCAGAATGGGTTCGGGAAAAGGTAGCCCCGAGTATTGGGTAGCGGTAGTTAAGCCGCAAAGAATTCTCTTCGAGATGGCAGGCGTAAGCGAAGAAGTCGCGAGAGAAGCGTTAAGACTTGCGGGAAACAAACTTCCCATCAAGTGCAAGTTCGTTAAGAAAGCAGATTTAGAAACCGAAAACGAAGGAGGAGAGGAATAATGAAGGCTGTAAAATTCGCAGAATTAAGCAATGAAGAACTTTTGGCTAAGTTAGACGAAAGAAAAGCAGATTTGTTCAACTTCCGCTTTAAGCACGCTACGAATCAATTAAGCAATCCTTCCGTTATGGTCGAATGCAAGAGAGATATCGCTAAGATTAAGACGATTCTTCGCCAAAGAGAGTTGGGAATCAGTTTAGAACCCGCTAAGAAGACCGCTAAAAAAGGTTCTAAGAAATAAGAGGAGTGAGAAATGGAAACGAGAAATTTAAGAAAATCAAGAGTTGGTATGGTAATCAGCGACAAAATGGACAAAACCATCGTAGTTGCGGTAGTTACTAAAGTAAAACATCCTCTTTACAAAAAGTACATCACTCACACCAAGAAGTTCAAGGCGCACGACGAACTTAACGAATGCGGAATCGGCGATAAAGTAAGAATAGTAGAAACCAGACACTTGTCTAAAGACAAATGCTGGAGACTCGCCGAAATCATAGAAAAGGCTAAATAATTTTAGGAGGAAGCGAAAAATGATTCAAGCACAAACAAGATTAAAAGTCGCAGATAACTCCGGAGCCAAAGAGATTATGTGTATCAAAGTTATGGGCGGTTCCTTCGTAAGATCGGGAAATATCGGCGACGTAATCGTTGCTTCCGTAAAGACGGCTACCCCTAACGGTACGGTAAAGAAAGGACAAGTCGTAAAAGCCGTTATCGTAAGAACTACGAAAGGCATTATGAGACCGGACGGTTCTCATATCAAGTTCGACGACAACGCGGCTGTTATAATCGATAACCAAAAGCAACCCGTAGGAACGCGTATCTTTGGACCCATAGCAAGAGAATTGAGAGATAAAGATTATATGAAAATCATCTCTCTCGCTCCCGAAGTTCTGTAGGAGGTAAAGATAAATGAGTTACAGCGTTAAGAAAGGCGATTTCGTAAAGATTATCGCAGGAAACGATAAAGGTAAGTTCGGTCAAATCGTTGCTATCGACAGAGAGAACGGAAGAGTTACCGTTGAAGGTAAAGACCTCAGCGTGGTCAAGAAAGCCGTCAGAGCAAGAAAGGCTAACGACAAAGCGGGAATCGTAGAAATGCCCAAGACCTATGACATTTCCAACGTTATGCCGGTTTGCGCCGCTTGCGGAAAAGCGACGAGAGTTCGTCACGCAATAGTAAACGGTAAGAAAGTGCGTATCTGCGCGAAGTGCGGAGAAGTACTCGAAACCAAGAAAGCGGAGAAGAAAAAGACCACTACCAGAAGAAAGAAGACTACGACTACGACCGCCACTACGGACGCAACCGCAACGGAAGCGCCGAAGACGACCGTAAGAAGAAGAAAGAAGACCGAAGCGCCGGCTCCGGAAGCAGCACAAGAAGCGGCTCCCGCAACCGAAACCGTAACGGAAAACAGCGACAACTAAGGAGGATTTTGAAAAATGGCTGAAAAATATGTTAACAGATTAAAAGTCCGCTATGACACGGAAGTCGTACCCGCTATGGAAAAGACCTTCGGCTATCACAACGTAATGCAAGTGCCGAGATTAGAGAAAATCACGCTCAATATGCGTTTAGGCGACGTTAAGGACAACTCCAAGAGCGTCCAAATCGCAGTAGCGGAACTCGAAAAAATCGCAGGACAAAAACCCGTTCAGACCAAAGCGAAGAAATCGGTCGCTAACTTCAAAGTTCGTGAGAACCAAGTAGTAGGCGCGAAGGTTACTTTGAGAGGCGAAAGAATGTGGAACTTCCTCGACAAACTCGTAAGCATTGCGCTCCCCCGAGTACGTGACTTTAAGGGCGTTTCGGCAGACTCCTTCGACGGAAGAGGAAACTATGCGATGGGTATTAAGGAACAACTTATTTTCCCGGAAATCACCTATGATCAAATCGAGAAAGTAAGAGGTTTCGACGTAATCATCACGACCACCGCGAAATCAGACGAAGAAGCGAAAGAGTTATTAAGACAACTCGGAATGCCGTTTGAGAAGTAATTGGAGGTAAACAAAAATGGCAAAAAAAGCGATGATAAACAAACAACAAAGAAAGCAGAAGTTTTCCACCAGGGAGTACACTCGTTGCACCATCTGCGGAAGACCCCACGCTGTTCTTAGAAAATACGGCATTTGCAGAGTATGCTTCAGAGAATTGGCCTACAAGGGCGAAATTCCGGGCGTAAAGAAAGCAAGCTGGTAAGAGGAGGTAAATAACAATGGCTATGACAGATCCTATTGCAGATATGCTTACCCGTATCAGAAACGGTTTAACGGCAAAACACGAAACCGTAACCGTACCCGCGTCCAATATGAAGAAGGCGATTGCCGAAATCATGGTTAAAGAGGGTTACGTTAAGAGCGCGACCGTCGTAAAGGACGAGAAAGGCGTACAAGACAACATTCTTATCGAATTAAAATACGGTCCGAACAACACCAAGGTTATTTCCGGATTAAAGAGAATCTCCCGTCCGGGTCTCCGTATTTATGCAAAATACGACGAAATTCCTCAAGTTCTCAACGGACTCGGAATCGCAATCGTATCCACTTCTAAGGGCATAATGACCGACAAGCAAGCTCGCGCTTCCAAGACGGGCGGCGAAGTTCTCGCTTTCATTTGGTAAGGAGGTTAATATGTCAAGAATAGGTAGATTACCCGTAAAAATCGAAGAAGGCGTAACGGTTACCGTAGAAGGCAACGTAGTTACCGTAAAAGGCAAACTCGGTACGCTCACGCAAGTAATAGAGAATAAGGACGTATTCGTCAACGTAGAAAACGGCCACGTACACGTTACGAGAGATAACGAACTCAAAACGACCAAAGCCGCTCACGGTCTCTACAGAGCGCTCATACATAATATGGTTGTCGGCGTAACCAAGGGTTACACGAAGTCCATAGTTATCGCGGGCGTAGGTTACAAAGTTGCGCTTAAAGGAAACGACCTCGTACTTAACGTAGGTTATTCTCACCCCGTTAACTTTGTTTGCCCCGAAGGCATCAAATTTGAATGTCCGACCGCAACCGAAATTACCGTAAAGGGTATCGATAAGAACCTCGTGGGACAAACCGCGGCGAACATCAAAGCAATCAGAAAGCCCGAACCTTATCACGGATACGGAATTATGTACAAAGACGAAACCATCATCCGTAAGGAAGGCAAGGCAAACGGTAAGAAATAAAGGAGCGTAACGTAATATGATTACCAAAATTGATAAAAACGAAGTAAGAAAAGCAAGACACGATCGTATGCGTTATTA
>CAKRAY010000002.1 GCA_934296355.1 uncultured Clostridia bacterium | reverse complement strand
TACTCTTTGATATTTTTTGATCTAATGTTTTACTTCGTCATTTTTCATTCTAGAAAAAAACTATATGCAGTTGTCAAGGTACAAAGTTCTCAACGTAAGTTGAGGTGGTAGGATGCAGTGGACTCGAACCACCGACCCCCACCTTATCAGGGTGGTGCTCTAACCTGCTGAGCTAGCATCCTATATTAAATATTTTAATTCCCGCTTTTAAGTAGGCTTGTGGTGGAGATAAGCGGGATCGAACCGCTGACCCCCTGCTTGCAAGGCAGGTGCTCTCCCAGCTGAGCTATACCCCCATAGGCGTCGCCCACTCGTAATGCTTAGCCATAATACCACTTTTATTGTAATATGTCAACGAAAATTAACCCTCTTTTCAAAAAAACTTTTTTGATTTCTAAGGAAGGCTAATCTTTACCTTTTCGCCCGCGGTTCTGCCGATTTCTCTCATCAAACCTTACCGAGCAATACAATCCGTAGTTACTTAACATTTCTCGTTAAGCATTAAAAGCAGTATATATATTATATTATATTCGCCGTAATTTTGCAAGCGATTTTACGCTTTTATTGCGATTCTTCTTCGATTTCTATTCCGCGCTCGGCAAGCAGCGGCAAATACTCGATAATTCTGTACTCGCGTACGGGCATGGGTCGGTGCGAGTCGAAAAAAAGCACGAGTACGTTCTCGAGTCCGTTTCGCTTCTTATAAAAAACCGCTTTCGTCAAACGCCCTTCCCTTATTAACTTTTTCGCTACGCCGTGATAACTGTATCTCACGAAAAAGAGTATCGCCGTTTAGACGATACTCTATTCCTTTTTTTTAGGATGTCCCATGCGCGTCTCTTTACTCCGCAAATCGGTTTTTGCAAGAAATCAACGCGCCTTAGTCGCTCCTTTTTAAGTCCCTGCGCTTTAACCCAAGTAGTTGGAAACTCTCAACGTATACCTAATCGAGAAGTTGTAACTGCCGAGGTTGAAGTCTATCCGGATAGTGTAGACGTTATCGGTGTCCGAAGTGTCTATCATATCGAACGTGCCGGGCGTTTCGTTCTCGTAACCGGCGCGCCATACCTTCATTTCTTGCCACGGTAGCATTATCGCGGTCGTACCTTCGACGGTTAAGTCTTTGGGCTTGACTATCCAGCCGAGTATCGTTCCTACGATTCCCTTCGGAAGTTGCGGACTGGACTTCGTACTGTACCTATATCCTACGGTCATTATCGGCAAGTATCTGAGGTCGAACTTGGTTCCCCTAGGAATTACTATTTCGTAAGCGTCTTTATCTGTGGTGTAAACTCCGCCTACGTTTGCGGTTGCGCCTTGGGTAATGTAGTAACCGTCGGGCAACTTGCCTATTCCCGCCGTCGAGAACGCATAACCCTTCTGCATCTTGTCGTTACTCTTAGCCGTAGTTACGGGACTGTAAAGTCTGAACGCATTCGTGCCGTTAAGGGATACGCCTCTGACTTCGCTGTTCCATTTTTGGAAGAAATCCCACAGTTCGCTGTACGAAGCGTACATGGCTCCGTTGAAGTAGAACTGTACTTGTCCGGAGTACGTACCTACGAGTATCGTGCCGCCGACGTTTTTGAGCGAAGCGGGATAAGCGCATCTTCCCTCTACCGTCCACTTGATTCTCGCTATCTGGCTGTCGTTGTACGCGTACGTCTTGGTGCCGTCGTCTGCCTGGCCGAGTTCGTACGTTTCGTTTTGAGCCATCGAGGTGGTCGCATAGGGGTGTTTCTTGCTTATCGTCTTGCCGTCGGATTCCAATTTAACCGCCACGCCCGTTACCTTTCTGCCGCCGTATTCTACGGAAGTGCTGGCGTACAGTTCGGGTTCGGAGTAACTAATCGGGATATAGACGTTATCCGCGGTCTTTTCTCCGCCGTCGTAAGTCATTATCAATCTTTCGGGGAGCGGATATCCTAATCCGTTCGCGTCGACGATAACTTGCGAAGGAACGTTGCTGTTTACCGCTTTTCTGTTGCTGAGCGCATTGAAGCCCCACTTGAAGGTCTGTCCGCCCTTGCCGCCGAGAGCGATGGTAGCAAACTGTTCGTTGCCCGCGCCGGCGTTGAAGTTGACCGAACCGAAGTACCACTTGTTGTAATTATCTCTAAACGTGCCGCCGCCTTGGATGTCGGTAAAGTCGACGTAGTATCTCTTGCCTTTTATCGAATAGTACAATCTGTAACCGTAGTATTCGTCGTACTTCACGCAAATGTTGCCGCCGTTTCTCGGATATTCGTGCGTCGAACCGTCGTCGTTCTCGGTATAGGTGTTCCTATAAATTACCGCGAGATTGTCGGACATACTGCCGAGCGGCATTACGATTATATCGTCTTTGCCGTACTTGGTGGAATCTCTGAACGTCTGATAATCGCCCGCCATGTTGTCGAAGAGCCAAGGCTCTATATCGAACGTGACTTTAACGGGTTGGTCGTCTATGCTCATCGAGAAGCCTACCGTCTTTTCGGTATCGTTGTAGTTGATAACCGCCTTGTTACCGCTCGAACCCGACCAGGACGCCGATAAGTACTTGGTTACCGTGCTTTCGTTTCTGGTGTATTCGGCGTAAGTTCTGTACTTGCCCGAGATTCCTCTCGTCCAAGCGGTCAGCCACTTACTAAACGTTTCCGCGCCTTCGTACGAAGCGTTCTCGTTCTTGCCGTTTGCAAAGAACGCCCTCGCTTCATCTACCTTGTTCGAGTACGCCTTGCTACCCGTGTAAATCTTAACGAAGTCGGGCATGCTCAGACCGCCTCTCGAAATGAAGTAGTACGGGCTTTCCACTTTCAACACGCCTTTTCTGAGGTCGTAGGATACGACTTGTTGTAAGTCGGTTCCGCTTACCGCGCCGCCACCGCCGTTGTTGTTACCCCAATTCATATCGGTGAGGTAAATCTTGTTCTCGACGCTGTCTACCGTGTAAAGCGCAGCCTCTACGCCGCCGTTGTTGAGTTTCATTACGCTTTCGTAATACTTCAACCACGCGTAGCCGTAGTAATCGACGGTCATACCCTTTATCGTATAGGTCGCGGCGGGATCGACTTCGATTTCGTACTCGCCGCGGTCGCCCTTGCCTTTAAAGCCCGCGCCCGCATAAGGCACTACCGCAAATACGTATTCTTCCTCGCTGCTCAGCGCGACGGAAACGAGTTGTTGTCCCGTTCTGCCGAGCGCGTAGCCGGGTACTGCCATCGAGAACTTGACGTCCTCTCCTTTATAACTCAATCCGAAACTCTTGTCGAGTTCGTAAACCATATTGAACGCGTTGTTGTACTCGACGCCGTTTACCGTCAGGTTCGCTTCGGTTTGCGTAAGTTTCAACGTACGAGCCGGCGCGGTCAAGTTGACTTCTACCGCGGGCTTGTCGCCGTATACGTATTCGAGCGGTTCTTTGTAGCCCTTAGTGAATACGAAGAACTCTTCGTGACTGTCGGCTTCTTTGAACATTCTCTTGACGAGTTTTTCGGAAACGTTGCTCTTGCCGATGAACTCGTAAACTCTGAGCGCGTCCGCGAACTTGCCGGGGTCGAGATAGTAGAGCGGAACTTGCGCGCCGTTTACGGCTACCGTGCGGTCGGAAGTCAAAACGTCGTCGTTGAAGATATTTACGGTAACGCCGTTATAAACTTCGTACGCTTTGTCGCCCCAAACGTAGTAACTGAACTCCGTTCCGTCGCTCTTGACCGACTTGTTCAAGGTCGTATGAACTTTTGCGTCCAAGCCCGCTTCGCGCGATAAGAACTCGGTGTTCATCGTGAAGCGTTGCGCGGTAAGCGCGGAGTCGTCCGAATCGGTGGAAACTTTTATGTAAGCGTCGTACTTACCGCCGTTGTACTTCGGATTTCTGATACTGTCCGTAACGGTTATTTCCACGAACTGCGCGTGAGTTTGCGCCGATAAGTCGTAGTTCGCCGTCTTGTCGCCGGTGTTAAGCACGCTGTCGATTTCCGTTTCCTCGAATTCGAGGGTCGCGCCGTACTTGCCGGTCTTGATATAGCCTTGTTCGCCGTCTTCGAATCCGTAAATGTTTCTGTTAAGCACGACGTACGGGTCGAACTCGAAGCATTGTCTTGCTTCGTTATAGAACGGCGCGGTCTTTTCTCCGCCGGACTCGAACCTGATGTTCTTAATCTTTCTGGCTACGTAAACTATCGGGATATCGAAGGTTTGCGCGCCCGCCGTGGCGATTTCGGTCTCCGAACCGAACGTAACGACTACCTTACCTACGCCGCCGTTAAAGCCTATCGTAGTGCCGAGGTTTTCGCCGCTCGCTTTCTTGAGTCCTACTTCTATGCCGCCTCTGCCGTCGCCTTTAAGGTCGGTAATTACGTAATTGTTGGCGTTAGCCGCCGTCTTATCGTAAGAAATCGTTTCGAACTTGTACGTTCCGATACTTCTTTCTTCGTTTTGGAGCGGATAGTTCGCCGCGTCCGCGCCGACGATCGTCGCGTTCTTGACGTCTTTCATCTTGTCGAGTCCGGTGTCGAACGTATCGATTATGCCGTAAACGTCGACGTAGTAGATGTCTTTCGCCAAACCGTTGCCCGCCTTGTAGGTCATGTCGAGTATACGTACTTTAATGCTCTCTTCGAACAACGTGCCGCGAGCGTTGACTTCGTCGGAATCCGCATTCGTTCTCGGAGCGACTACCAAGCCGTAACTGTCCTTAGCCGCCAATCTCTCTAAGTTTTCGTTGCCGACGTCCTCGCCTACCTTTAATTCGATACTTACGTTTCTGCCTCTGTAGAGGTTGGTAAGCGTGGTCTTATAGCCGGTATCCGCGTCGTAAATCTTGTAGTTGTCCGCGCTTAACTTGTAAGTGACGGTGTAGTCTACTTCGTCGGAGCCTTCGGCCTTGCAGTTTACCGTAACGTATCTGAAATACGTGAAATTCGTGCTGTCAAAGTCTTCGCTGTAAGTAGCCGACATAGTATTGTTCGCGTCGTCCGCGTCGAGCATCGCGTTCTTCAACGAGTACGGATTAAGTAAGAGTTCGTAACTGTCTCTCGCGCCGCCGTTACGCTTGGTGTAGATTATGTCGTCGAGCGCAATCGTGTCCGCGCCGTAACCCACGTTGTAGGAAGCGACGTTTCTGCTTCTTACCAAAACGCTTACTCCTACCGTTTGCGCGTTGACGGGATTGCCGTTTTCGTCAACGTCTTTATAGACGGTCGCGTAAACGACGTCGTTGGTCTTGTTCTTGTCAAACTCGCCGCCCGCAAGGGTCATCTTGGCGAGAACCGAACTGTAATCCCAGTTTACGTTCAACTTCATTATCTCGGTCGCGCCGCCGTTCTTTTCGATAAGAACTTCTATTTCCGACGGTAAACCGTACTTGGAATAGTCGTACTTGCTCGCGACTCCGTTTCTCACGTATTGATGCGTTATGCTGTCGCTTTCGTTATACGCGCCGTATCCGACAAAACCTATGAACGGTTCCACCACGAGTTTTTCGAGTCTGTGGAAGCCCGCGTCGCCCGTGAGTTGCTTGTAGGCGAGCATCTTGTTGTCGCCCGCTATCTTTTCGCCGTCCGCGTCGTCTCTTACGTCGCTGCCGGTATAAACGAGGTCTATCGCTTGCGCCTTGGTAACGTTTACGTTAAGTTCTATTCTTTGCGCGAGTTCGCCCGAACCGACGGTTGCGGTTATCGTGTAAGTGCCGCCGCCCGCGTTGTAGATAACGTTGTCTATGCCGTTCCATTCCACATTGTCTATCTTGCTGGTAGTCATATCCTTACCGCTTCCGTACTGTACGAAGTACTCGTAGTCGGTAAAGTCGATACGGTTGTACATATCGCCGGTAATTTCCGAAAGTTCGTCGGAAGAACCTTTCTTTCTCGCGTAAACGCTTTCGATTACTCTGGAAAGTACGTTCGCTTCCACAAGGTTTGAGTACCTTACGTCGAAGGTGTTCTTTATGGAATTAACGGTCGAACCTACTTTGAAGTATACGTCGCAAGACATTTCTTCGAAGCCGTTCTTACGGTAATTCGCGTAGTCGATATTCGACGTGTCGATACTTATGGACAAGGTTTTTACTTCTTCTCTGTAATCAACGTTGTTCTTGTCGTAAACGTACGTTCTTACCTTGATTTCTCTGTACTTCTCGATTAACGCGTTCTCGTCCGCGGTACTGCTGTACGGGTCGACGTTGACCGAGGAAGGCATAACGCCTACGTAAGAAGCGATCTCTTCTCTGTTTATGTTAAGAGTGAGATTACGTCTTAAATATCCGAAGGTTTCGTCGCCCAAACGGATTTCCGCCTTAGGCGCGTTGCCGCTCGCCGTCTTACCGTCCGTACCGTACGTTTCTATGTACGTCCACTCTACTTTCAGCAATACTTCTTCGGTCTTACCGCCGATTTCGCCTTCTACGAACGCATAGTTAGGTAATACCGCGTTGATATCTTCGAGCGCAGAGCAAATATACGCGTCCATATCGATGTCTTGTTTGAGCGTGTACTCGATCGTGCCTTCTCTGTCGTTCTCGTAGTAAGTGAACGGCGTGGCGATTTCCGTTCTTTGTACGCCTTGAATCTTGTAAATCTTCCATACGCCCGCGGCGTCGCGGCTAACCGTGTAGCCTTCCGACTTGTTGACGCTGTGTTCGGTTATCTTAGCGTACTTAATCGAGAGATTATCACTGTTCGTAAATCTTCTTATCGCGGTATTGTTCAGTCTGACTTTTACCGTCTGAATATTGTTGTGCTTATCGCCGAATACCACGGTCGTGTATACGTAAGGCACGTTATAGAAGTCGGAGTTCGACGACAAGTCGATTTTACCTACTAACGTAGCGTACTCGCCGGATTGCATTCCTCTGTAAACGACGTCGAATTCCGTCACGCCTTCGAGAGAAACTTCGTTGGGGTCGAAACTGATGTTGTAGAGGTTCTCCGCCGATTCGTAAGAAATCTTAATGCCTTTGCTCGAACCGTCGATTCTCATACCGTTACCGGCTTTTTCGTCGATATAAATGCCTTCTATCGTGGCGTCTTTGATTATCGACGCTTTGCCGTAAGACGTACCGTCGGAAGAATCCGCGTAGTACATATCCGCAAAGTCTATCGTTACCCATTGTTGCCACTTCTTGCCGCTGCCTTCTTCGGCGGTGTCGTAGTCGTAAGACTTGACGAGAACCTGTATCTTCGTAGCCGTTCTGCCGTCGTAACCGAATCCGTCGTCGGTGTAGTCGTTGTTCATATTGGTGTCTTCGACGTACTTCCAAAGAATTCTGCCGTCGTCGCGGGTTTCGAGTTTCCAAATATGCGTCGGGGTCGCGCCTTTTACGCCGATGCTGTACGGTATTGTGGAAGGCGCGGAGTTGCTTTCTTCTTCTACGAGTATCGCGAACGTTCTCGCGTCTTCGTGATTTACGCCGTAGAGGTAGTAACCGAGAACTTCGTCCACCGATTTTTCGTCGTACGGGTCGATTTGCATATAGTGTCTACCGGTTTCGTCGTTATAAGAAGCGACTTTTCTACCGAACGTCATTTCGGTAGCGATTAAGCCGATAATCTTAACGCTGTTGACTTGGATTACCGTTTGTCTTACCGTCTGACTACCGAACAAGGTGTCTTTAAGCACGAAGTCGCCGTAGGTTATGTAACCGTTGTAACCGACTTTGGCGTTGATTCTGTCGATGAGTTCTTGCTCGTTGAGCCATTCGATACGTTTCGCTTGCGGCTCGGTTTCGGACTCGAAGTAAATCTTAACGATACTTACGAGGTCTATCGCTTCCTTGTCGGAAACCGTCTGAACCACGCTCTCTACCTGTCTTACCGATTGAGCGACTATTTCTCTCTCGAACTTAATGCTGCTTCTTACGTAAACGGAGTACCATTCGTCCCAAACTCTCGCCTTGCAAGCGGTGTCGTTAGCCGTAGTGGGCTTGAATTCCGCCATGAGTTCTTCGAGTTTGTTACGGCTGATTTTACCCGACGAGTAAATTCTGTCGTACGCCGCCGCTTTGAGTACGTTCGCGCCCAACGCGTAAGCGTTCGCTCTGTATTTCAAAAGCAACGTTTTCAGCGCGAGGCTGTCGATAAGGTTGTAGTAATCGCTGTCCGGGTCGGTAAATCTTTCCGTCCACTTGTCGAAGGCGTACGCTTTCTTGCCGTTTTCGCCGTCGAGCGGGTTCTTGTCTTGCGCTACGAGTTCGTCGAGGAGTATCTTGGTGTATCTGTCGCTCGTCGAATAGAGTTCGTCGAAAGCGCGCGCCTTGATACCGTTCGTCACCGCCACGTCGCGTTCGATGAGGTCGGTAAGAACCGCGTTCATTTCCGATTCGGAATAGCCTTGCGTACCGATGTTAAGCGTGATTTCGTACGTTCCGCCGGTGTGCTTCATAACGGGTATGGTGTAGCCGATACCGCCGTCGCCGGATATCTCTATGAAGCCGCCTACTTCGAACGTGCCGTCCGCGTTAACGCCGGTTATTAACGCTCTGCCCGTTAAGGTCACGTTGCCGAGCGTCAGTTTTTCGGTAGAACCGCTTTCGTAACGCACGTTAAGCACGGAGCGCAAACCGAGTTTCGTGAGATAGTCTTTGACGAGTTGCTTCTTGAACGCGCCCTCGCTCGCGCTGCTTACCGCGAATATGTTGCTCGAACCATCGCTCTTGCCGTACGCCTCTACGCTCTCGATACCGCTGTCGATTTTCTCGGTAATGATATTTCCGTCGTCGTCGTAACCTACGGTTATGTCGTAGTCTTCGTCGGACAGTTCGTAATACGGTCTGAGCGCGCTGTTCTTGTACGCGGAGTTTTCTATATTCTCGCGCGTTCCTACGATACCCGCCGCTTGAATCACGACTTTTACTTTAACAGTCTGAATGTTGCCGGTGCCGTCGGTAAGCGCGTACGATACGTCGTACTCTTGTCTTGCGGTGTCAAGGCTGTCGTACTCTGCGAGCGTTCTGCCGTTCGCGCCGGCGTATACCGCGAAGGAATCGGGTATTACGCTCCAATCTTCCACTCTGCCGCTTGCCGTTTCGGCGTTAAGCGTAACCACTTCTTTCATAGTAGTGTACGGGTCGGCGTTGTTGAGCGGGTTGATGATAACTTTGCCCTTATACCCGTTCTCGGTGTAAGGTACTATTCCGCCTACGGTCTTATCTATTTCTTGTTGTACCGACTCTACGGTGTAGTTCTTGACGTTCTTTAACTTCAATACTATCGTCGAGAAGTTGGTGTTGGAACTTAAATTCTTACCGGCGGAATCCTTACCGTAAGTTCTGTAAGTAAGGGTCAAACTCGCGTTGTCGTAATCTACGAGGGAGTCGTAAATCTTGATATACTCGCCCGCTTCGTTCTTGTAATTGCTGTTCGTATAGTCGACCGACCAGGTAAGGTCGTTGTAGATATACGTCTTCTTTCTTATACTCGTCGTGTTCTGCGCGTTCTTGGTGTCGTACTCTACTACGAATACGTCGTAGAACTTGTTCAAGAACTCTTCGACCGTTTCTTTCATCGGATCGAACGCAATCATTCTCGCCTTGTTGAGAATTTCCGAAACCGCGGTCGTGCCCGCGTCTTCTTCTCCGTCCAAGGACAAGACTTTAACTTCCACGTCGATTTCCGCGTAAACGACGTTGCTTATATAACCTTTTAATTTGATGGCGTCGTTACCCGTGCCTTGCTTGTTCTGCGTGAGCGCGTTTACGTCCCAAGTAATGCCTACGCCGTTACTTCCGGTACTCGTACCGTCGGTAAAGTCTATCATTACGCGGTTTGCAAGGATATCGGTAAGCGTCATATCGGGATTTACGTTACGTCTGCCGGTAACCGCTTCGCCCGTAGCCGACGCCCAAGTTCCGCCAAAAGCGGTGAAGTCGGTAAGGTCGTACGGGTCGTAAATCACTATCTTGGTCGGGTTGACCCAACGGCTTACGTTAACCGTCTTAGCGTCTACCGCGTCGAAACGATAGAAGGTCACGTCGTCGAAATCGACTTCGCCCACTTCTCTTATATCGATTCCGTTAAACGCTACGTCCGCTTCCTGGTATCTGTCGTACTTGACGTTCTGACCCTTAGACGTTCTGTTGTATTTGTCGCCGTACGAGTCGAATACAAAGTATCTGTAAAGAACTTCTTTATTGCCCGTTTCTTCGTCGATATAGTAGTAGTCTATTATCGAATAGTTGTTCGTGTTGGTCGAACCTACCCAATCGTCTACGAAGTCGCTTACGTAAGTAAACTTCGCGCTCGCGTAATCGGTGCGAGTAACGCCGTTAGAATCTACGTACTTACCTTCGAACGCAACCTCTTTACCCGCTTCGATGACGGTCATCACTCTCACTTCGTTCGCTTTAATCGAATACGTCGCGCCGCCGTCGTCGATGAACTTGTAGGACTTAGAAACTTGCGTTACTTCGGTGTCCTCGCTCTTTCTGTACAACTTGCCGTCGTAAATCGACCTATCCGTTCCCATTTCCGGAACGGGTACGAAACTGTCGGAGTTCTTCTTTCTTACGTACAACGAACCGTCGGGAGTTACGCCGTCTTGAAGCACGCCGGCTTCGCTGTAAGAGTAACTGTTGACTTGCTTTTTGTTCTTGATATGGAACGTGCCGTTGCCGCCCGTCATATCCTCGTAGTTATAATTCCACTCTCCGGTCTTCTTGCTGCCGTCTACGCTCTTTTCTTTGTTGTACTTGCCGAGTTCCGCGCCGTTCGCTTCCGCGCTTCTGTCATAAGACGCGCCGTTAACAAATAGCAATACATCTTCGAGCGAACCGAGCGGGTTGCCGCTGTTAAGCGTCAGTTTTGCGTAAACGCTTCTGTCGTAGTTCTTCGTTTCTCTGTAAAGGTCTACCGTCTTCTTGACTTCGTTACCCGACGAGTCTTTGAGCGTGATGGTTTCGCCCGAAAGTTTAACCGAGGCGCTGTCGCCGTAGAACATCTCGCTCAATCTGCCGCTCTCTCCCACCGTGGGCAAGCCTACGCCGCTTAAATCGTAAGAGAATCTCGCTTCCGCAAGCGGGCTGCCGTTTAGGTTATAGGTGTTCATCATATTGTAACCGGTGTAAAGCGGTACGAGAGAACTGAGTACCTTGGTAAGTTCGTATACCAAGTTGAACAACGTATCGAGAACCGGACCGACGATATTGCTTATAAGGAATCCGACTACCGGTATCTTAGACAATTCTTCGACGAGTTCAGGGCTGTCGTAAGCGTACGCGATAAGGTCGATAACGCCCAGCTCGTACTTGTCGTAATGTTGTCCGCCGAATATCGTGAATATGTTCATGAAGCCGGTGATGTCTACCGACAAGTGTTGTATGGAGAAACTTTTTGCCAGTCCACCCGTAAGTATGGATATCAAGAGCCAGTGTACCACGCCGCTTATCGTCTTGGCGTTCGCGCTGATTATCGCTTGTTGATACGCACCTTCGGATTGATAAATTCTGTCGCCTACGGTAAAGTCTTGCTCGTTGTATTTACCTCTGTACAAGTTGCTGAACGCTTTTCTTAAAGTCGCCGCGTCGTTCTTAATGAGTTCTTCTTCGGTATATTGATCTTCTTTCCAATCGCTTTCCTTGGTTTTAGTTGCGATACTGATATCCTTAGGCGTGAGGGACGCTCCGGGCGCGACTTCCATTACGCCGTCCATACCCCAAAGTATGTTGTCCACGCCGAGCAATACGCCGTTAATCATAGAGGAATCTACCCACGCTTCTATATAAACGTAGTCGTTGTAGATAATCTCCTGACCATTCTCGTGAACAAGTTCGCTGTCGTCGTAATTATTCGAGCCGTCGTCGTAACTCTTGTCGAGAACGTCCGTGCCGATTCTTACGCGCAATCCTTGCAACATATTATGCTCTTCGGCGTTATATTCGTCGCTCCAATGCTTCGTTCTCATCGGCAAGTACGCCACGAAGTCATAGTTCTTGTTCGTTTCGTTATAAACGTAAGCGTTTCTCGCGTCGCCGCCGTTCGTGGTGTAAGTCTGTATGAGCGTGCCGTCCGCTTCCAAACGCATATCGAGATTCTGATACTTGCTCGAACGGAACTTCAACTTATAATCTCTGTCGGGACTGAACGAGGAGGACGAGAACGTGGCGTAGCCGTAAGGCTTGCCGTTTTCGTCGGTCAGTTTCTCGACGTAAATGCTGAAATCGTCAGGAGTAAGGTCGTAGTAATCCACTACTCCGTACGTCGTCCAGTTCGTCGTTCCCTTAGGAGCGGAAGCCACCCAGATATCGAAGTCGTCCGCGGACGGGAACACTTGATCGCCGTTTTTGTCTAAGGTATAAACGTAACCGGAGAAACTTACCGTGGTCTTCTCGGTAGTACGCATACCGCAGTAAATCGTAAGTTGTTCTACGTCCGAAGTCGCGGTGTTGAACACGTATTTGCCTTGATAATCGACTACCACGCCGAGTACCGCCGCTATCTTGTCGTCGAGGGCTTGCGCGCTCTCCGCAAAGTACGTCTTGCCCGCGTACTTGATAACGTAGTAATCGGTTTGCTCGTAACCTTCCGCGGAAAGTTTGAATTCGTGCGAAAGCTTGGATCCGTTATAGTAATTTCTCAAATCGGGCGATTCGAAGGTCTTCAAGAAGAACTCGCCGCGAGTCGCTTCCACGCTGCTCGTGACGCCCGAGAACACGCCGTCGTTGTACTTAACTTTTACCGCGCCGACGCGATTTGCCGCCGAAGGTTCGGGAACGTTGCTTTCGTCGGTGGGTCTAAGTAAGTTGAGAACCGCATAACCGGTGATTTCCACTTCTTTGCTCGCGCCGTTTTCGAAGTTCGCCATTCTGACGGTATACGACTTCGCCGCGGTGGTTTGCGCGGGTTCCATCGTGATTTCGCTGTACGCTACGGTGCTGTGTTTTGCCTTGGATATAGTAAGCGTGCCTCTGTCGTCGGCTTTGTAGAAGAAGCCGTCGTGCCAGAAGTAGTTTACGTTCTTGTATTCTTTAATAATAAGATTACCGTTAGAATCGAACTCGGCGGGTTCGTCGCCGTTCTTCGGGAAGAGTTCGACTAACTCCCTATAGGTAAGCGGCGAAGCGCCCGCGTCCACGTGGTCGGTCATCGGCAATTCTATAAAGTAGAAGTAGCCGTGCGAATCGCTGGTCGTTTCGAACTCTTCGGTGCTGTTGGTGTAGGTTATCGTCGCGCCTTCTACGGGGTCACCCGCTTCGTCCAATACCTGACCGTAAACTCTGCCGAAGTAACCGCCGCCCGCGATGCTGGTTCCTAAACTGAATCCGAAACTGTCGGTAAGGAACATATTGAGCGCTTCGGGATAGAGCGAGAATAACGGTAACGGAAGTCCTTTCGATTCGAACGTGCTGTCGCCGGCAAGCATACCGCTTACGCCGCCGGACATCGCGATGTTCATAACGTCAAGATTCATTCCGAGAATACTTATCGTTATCGGTATCGTCGTGTACGCGACTAAGGTATGGTCTTCGATAAACAGCGACACGCCCTCTTTCGAGGAAGTGACTTGCAAATCTACGCTTAGGATATTGCTCGTCGACCTCGACAGTTTAACGTAACCTCGCCCGAAGTAGTTTCGGTACATCTTCGGGAAGTACTGGTCGTCGGTCGTAAACATATCTTTACCGCTGTCGATCATCTTCTTAATGCTCTTGTATAGATTGTATAAACTCTTAACCAAGTCGATGATGCCCTTCGGGTTCCAAGTAATGATAATCTTGACGATATCGTAAATCGCCTTGGCGAAGGTTATCGCCATGGAGATGGCGTTGATTATCGTCGTCAGCGTCTTACCGTCTTCGCCGTCGTAACCCGCCATATCGTCGGGATAGTAAGTAGGTCCGCTTGCGTCTACCGGCGGATAATACGAGTAAATACTACGTTTCGTCCAATAATCGAAACGTTTTTCTAACGTTATTTGTAAGTTGTCGACGTACAGTAAGTCGAGAACGTTACCCACGAGGTCGAGGAGGTTGGCGTCTATGCCGGCGGAAGTTATCGACAAGCCGCTTAAACCGCCGAAGCCCGTCATTTCGGGTATGTCGATGATTTGCGATACGTCTACGTTGTCGTTATCTTCGGTAATACCCTTGTTGAGTTCGAGTTTTATTCCGCCCGGCTTAATTCCGAGAGAAACTCTGTTGTCGCCGTCTATGGTAACGGACGCTTCGATATTGTTAAGTCCGGCGTCTAAGTCCATCGTTACCATAATGTTTTCGAACGCGGGTAACTCTATACCGAGGAGCGAAGACAACGCTTCCGCGGTGGGCACTACGGCGATACTGCCGTTGTAAAGTTTCACGTTAAAGACCGCTTTGCCAC
Source organism: uncultured Clostridia bacterium (assembly GCA_934296355.1). Classification (GTDB taxonomy): domain Bacteria; phylum Bacillota; class Clostridia; order Christensenellales; family DTU072; genus CAG-1782. The sequence goes on along the minus strand of CAKRAY010000002.1, from coordinate 24,749 downwards.
TCAGTTTGGCTTCGTCGACTACCTTAACTTCGTCCTTCCTTACGCCAATAGCACGGAGAATATCGTCGAGATACGAGTTGTATTCTTCGTCGGTCATGACGTATTTATGCGCTTTGTTAATATCGTTAAGCGCTGCGCGGACGCTTTCTTCTATTTCCGCTTTCTTGTTCTCGCTGAGGTTCTTGAACTCGCCCGCTTTTTCTCTTTCCACATAGCCCGCTTTGAGGTCTGCGACTTCGTCCTTAACCGCCGTTTCTTCAACGGTGGTGTTCGTCTTGATCGTGGTGCCGTCTTTGCCCGTTTCGTCGCCTACTTTGACAAGCGACATAATAAGACCTTGCAAGTCTACGCCCTTGGTTTCGCTTATCGTAACCGGTAGGTCTGTCAACATACCGTTAATTATGCCTACGAGGTCTACGCCGTTTATCGCGGTCTTCATTAAACCCAATTCGCTCAAATCGACGTATACCGAACCGTCTATTACGTATATGCCTATCATCACTTCGTCGTTATAGAGTATCTCTACTTTTACTATCGAATTCACGAAGTTTCTGATATCTATATATCCCGCGAACTGAATTTCGAGTTTCGCTATGCTGTCCTGGAACTGCAAGTCGATACTGTCCTCGGTCATACCGAGCATACTTTCGAGAAGTCCTTCCAGTTGCTCTACGACGTCGCTCTTCTTGCCGTCGGGTTTCGAAGTGACGAGGTTGAGATAGAAGTTCAGTTCGAGATAAACGTTCTTCAATTCGTTTATGCAAACGAAATCGGTCTTGTTTTCGCCGGTAACGACGTGCGACATCGCTTCCTTATAGTATTCCGCGTTCTTCGAATCTCTCGGAATCATATAGGAATAACTGTGCTTGAAGTTGTACGCGATATTGAAGTGTTGTCCTTCGTCGAGAACCACTTTGATACCGCTGAGTTTATCTTTTTCGTATCCCAGCTGGAAGTTGGCGAAATACGGCATGAAGTTGAGTTTGTCGGTAAGCGTACCGAGCAAGTTAAGCAAGAGCGCGCCGGTCATTCCCGCGTTGAAGTAGTTTTCGTCCACGATAATGAGCGCGAGAGGCGTGCTTATACCCGCCGAGCCTATGTTGCCGTACTTAACGCCTTGTTGCTCGCCGTTACTGATTCCGCCGGAAATCGTTCCGTCGGCGTTGAGCGCGCCGCGAATAACCGCTTGTTGCGCGTCGTCTCCCGACGCGTCGTCCTTCTTCGCGAACATTTTGGAAACGACTTCTTTAAGCATCGCGCCGAGGTCGATACCCGTAAGATACACTTTCGGATACCCTAAGCCCGACAAATCGACATAAACGCTACCGTCGTTTTCCGCGCCCACGAAACTAATACCGATAATGACGTTGTCGGATTTTCTCGACTTGATAAGGAGTTCGAAGCCGAGGTTGGACAAGTCGCCGAAATCGATATAGCCGCGTAACGTGAAGTTCAGACCGCCCTTTAAGCCTTCCGCTTCGCCGCTTTGAATCTTTATGCCCAGACCGGCGATGAAGTTCATGGTTATCTGCGAGAGGTCGAGGAGCGTTTGCGCGTCGTCGTCGATAGACAAGGTGCTGTTTACTTCGCTTGCCCAGACGTAATCGCTTATGCCTACGTACTCTCTGGTATTGATACCCTTCATGAAGTCGGTACCGCCACCGATTTTCACGCTAACGTTACTTAACTCTATACCGTAAGTAAGTTTACTTCCGACAAGCACGTTGCCGTCTTCGTCCTTGATGGCGGGGTCTAACGGGACCTTGATTCCGATGGTGTTTTCCATAAAGTTGATATCGACTTGTATGTTACCTACGTCGTCGAACGTCCAGTTGCTGTCAAGAAGTTTAATGAGCGTATTGACGATTGCCGAACTCATTTTGATACCGAGCGAACCTTCGCCGAAGGTAACCGATTCGAGGATACCGCCGAGGTCGAGGTCGCCGAATTCCAGCGACGCGTTGTCGCCGAACACGCCCGAGTTTTTGGCGTCCGCTTTTTCTTCGCCCACGAACATTACCATTATCGCTTTGATAAGTTTTACGTCTATGAACTTCAAGAAGTCTTCGTCGTCTATCTTATACTTTTCGGGTATAACCGTCACGGTGCCGTCCGCGTTTTTGACTTCGTTGCCGAATTCGCCGGAATCGATATAAATTACCGGGTTGAGAAGCGCGTTCGGGTCGTCGGTGTTGAGCGTTCCGCAAACTTCGTATATGTTAAATATATTCTTGCCGTTGCTGTAACCTTTTATCATAACGTCAAAGTGCAATTCGGAAATATCGATATCTATGTTGAAGTCGATTCTTATATCGCCCTTGGCGTTGTTGAGTATCTTCAATATGAATATAGGTTCTACGCCGAGATTGCTCATAACCGTGAAGAGGTTACTCCAATCTATCGCCGTGCGTAGTACGTCGGAGTTGAATTCCATACTGAAACCTAACTGTACTCTCGTACCTACGACTTGCGCGAGTACCGCCATCATGTCTTCCAGCGATACGCTGCCGTCGCCGCCGCCGAAATCGAAGTTGCCGTTAAGCACGCTCAAAACGTCTATCGACGCTTCGTAGAAGTTCTGGAAGTACTTGGAACTCTCCAAACTCTCCATCGAGTAGATAAAGTCGGCGTAATGCGCGTTGGCGATAACTTCGTAACTGCCGCTCGGGTCGCGCTCTATCTTGTTCATACTGAATACGGTGCCGTTGAATAAGGCGAGGTTGGTATCGAACGACAAGTTGCTGTCCGCGCTCGCGCCCTCGGAAACCGTCTTGTTCTTATTTATGTTAAGTCTGATGCTGAAATCGTCGCCGTACTCTACCTTGAAGTTACCCGAAGTGAATACCATGTGTACGAGGTTGTTCAAATCGTTGGAAACGCTGTCTTGACCCAGCATTATTCTCAATACTTCCAACAAGATATCTACGGTAAGCACGAGTCCGAGTTCGCCGCTGTCCGCTCTTACAATCGCTTCGAGAACGTTCGCCGAAGCGCTCGGCGCATTCTTTGCGAGGCTCGACAAGGGCGCGCCCTTTTCTTTCGCTTCGTCTTCGGTCCAGTTGTTGACCGCCATAGCGACGAACGTGTTAATCGCGTCGTAATCTATGCCGCCGTTACTCGCTTCGGTACCCTCTTCGCCCGACTTAACCAATCCGAGTTTGTCGAGAACGAAACTTACGAGGTCGAAGTTTACTTTTACGTTGAGTTTAGCGTCGAAAATCTCCAGACTTACGTAAACCGCGCCGTCATAGACGTAAATACTGATTATTTGTTGCTCGAATCTGACGCTTTCGCCTCTCGCGTCGGTATCGATAAGCGAGTATTGAATCAAGAAACGCATATTGAGCGATTTCGCGATTCTGTCCTTATCGCCGCTGAGCGCTTCGTTTACGTCCACGGAAATTTCCGCTTCCAATTCTCCGAGCATAGTGTGCGTCTTTAAGAATTCGAGGTAAACCCGGCTGATATTGAGCGAACTTGCGATAGTCTTGATAAGGCTTACCACGTTCGTTTTACCTTCTTCGAAACCGAACGAGAAGAAGCCGCCGAACCGCAAGTACAGTTGCAATTCTTTATAGTCCACGAACAAGTTTTCGTCGGCGATTAAGTCATCCAAAGAACTCTTTTCTTCGCCGGTAACCACGTCGTTGTATCTATTGTCGACGATAGTGTCGAGCATCGTCTTACCGAGGTCCAAACCTAAGCCGAGGTCCACTCTTGCGATATTGTCCTTCGATTCGGACGCTTTGCGGTACGCGTTATAGAACGCGTCGACTATTCTCTCGTTACCCTTCGGATAGTCGGTAATTTCGCTTGCGGAATTTTTCTCGACTAAGTCGACGTAGGAGTTGAAAATGTTGTACTGAGTAAGAAAGTCCATACTCTTTAACATTTCTTCTATTTCCGCCTCGGTAGCGTCCGCGCCGCTGACCGCTTCGACGTACGCTTTTCTTTCCAAAGCCGCGGTTACGCCGGTATATTCGCTCGCGAGCGCGGCGTAAACGCCGCCCGAACTCCACATATCGAGGGTGAGCAAGTCTTTGGCGTTATCGAACACGCCGATAACGTTTCTCCACTTAGCGTAAACTTCTTTGAGCGCGGAAGAAACTTTGCCGCTCTCGTTAATCACGAGGAATCTTTCGTCTTTGAGAAGTTTATACGCGGCGATCGCTTTGGCGATTATCGCCTTTTCGTCCGTGTATTCGTCAATAGTCGTTTCGATATCGGGATTTGCGTTTGCGAAATCGGCAGCGTTTACGCCTACCGATTCTTCGGTTTCCGCTTTCATCTTAGTAATAAGTTCTTCGCCCGCTTCGGCGTAACCGAGCGCGACGGTCGGGTACTTATAAATAAGGTAAGTGATGACGTCGGTCTTGCTCGCTATGGGTAAGAACGCTTGTTTCAACGCGTCGTTGAAGCCGTTTATGCCGTAGTTCTTCTTCGACAAAGCGTAAACGAACGCTTTCGCCACTTTGTGACCGTTGTTCTTGTTCGCGCTCTTTATTTCTATTTCGATATCCGCGCCGAGGTTGTCCTTAGCGTATTTCGCCTTGGCGTCGGCAAGTATGGCTTCGAGTCCGTTCTTGGTTTTGAGCATATCGACGGTATAATCGAATCCCATTCCCGCGCTGCCTTCGGTACCGTTAAAGAACGCTTTCGCGCCCGCGCCCTCGAAGTAACTCACGCCGCCTATCGACGCTACGTCCGCGTTCATAAGGAAGTCTACGTAATCGTTATAGATTCCGTCGAATACTTTCTTTAATTCGCTGCCTTTAATGTTGCCGTTATCTACGTACTTAATTACTTTGGAACTGCCGTAAGCGTTGATAAGTCCCGCGCAAATCGCGTCGATTTTCGCAGCCGATACGCTTGCCGCGTTCTTTTCGTCCGCTCTGTCCGCGCCTTCGCCGGCGAGTTTAACGAACGCTCTTTCGAACGCTTGCAATACCGCCGCCGCAGCGTTAACCATCGACTTGTACACATTGTTGTACATAATCGAGCCGAGCGCGGCGTTAAGGAGCGTCGCTTTGCCCGTATCGTCCGCGCCGATATATTCGTCCGAACCTACCACGTCGTTATACTTAGTCGCGTTTTCGCTCGAAAGAATACTGCCGAATACGCTTATAGCCGCTTTCGCCAAGTCGTCGTAACTCTTCTCGAAGCCGTTTCTCAAATCGGAAACCTGCCTGCCGGTAAACACGCCGCCGAGCGCTTTCTTCGTAGCGGAGTATTCCGCGGAAATCGACTCGTACTCTTTGGCGGTAAGTCCGTTTATTACGCATTTAGCGATTATCTTAGCGGAAAGTTCTTTCATCAAGCCGTTGGTAAGCGCGGTATCGCTCGGTAATCCGGAGTTGAACTCGCTACGCATGCTCGCGGCGAGTTTGTCGATTACGGAATCTACGTTTACGGATACCGATTCGCCGTTTACCGTTCTCTTTAACTTAGCGTCTTCTATAAGTAACGCCGCGTATTCGAACACGTTCTTATTCGCGTTCTTGCTCGCAAACGCTTCGTACGCGGAGGCGTTGACGGCTTTGTAAAGCGCGGTAACGTCGTTTATTATCGCCAAAGCGATATCGTCGGCTTTTTGCGCGTTGACGAACGTACCGTAGACCGATTCCGCTTCGAAAGTGATTAAAACTTCTTCGGTCGCGACGTCGGTCGAACCGTTAATTACCGTTCTTACGTTATTTACGAGGTAATTCAACAATTCTTCGGAGTAATCGCCCGCAAACGCGTTGTAGGCGGGTAAGACGAACTTAGCCACGTTCTCGCCGAACTTATCTTTCAGCGCGTTATAAACTTCGTGCGCGATAAGAATCGCTTCTTCGCCCGAAACGTATATCGAAGAACCGTCGCTCAGCGTGATTTCCTTTTCGGAATCGTCGAATCTCGTGCCGAGTTGTATCTTTTCGAGCGCGGCGATATAGTCCGCTTTGGTTTTCGCTTTAACCGCCGCCTCTACGCTTTGGGAAGAGAGCGTTTTTTCTATTATCTCTTCGAGCGCTCTGTTAAGGCGAACTACGTTGAGATAAAGGGTATCGTCGTATTCGTTTTGCGCGCCGCTTATCTCTTTCGCGTCGTAAAGTTCGTTGTATACGATATATAAACCGTCGGCGTAGTGCTTGTAACTGAAGTTCTTCGCTTGCTCTACCGCTTTGTTAAGGGTCGTAGCCAAACTCGGAGTTTCCGTTAAGAAGCCCCAGTCGGAAGAAGTCTTGCTTACCCACTCGTTCCAAGTGCCGTAAGCGTTCTTGTAACTCTCGTAGTAGGTATAAGCGAGTCCTCTTATCTCTTTCGCGGTCAAATCTTTCGCTTTGCCGTCGAGCGCGGCGGTAAGTTTTTCGTTAAGGTCTTTTATAGCGTTTACCTTAAACTTCTCCGCGCCGTAGTTTTCTACGGACTTGCCGTTTTCCGTATCGAGATGGCCTACCGCGGCAAGAAGCGCGTTCATTTGCACGTTTTGCTTATAGTAATTGGTGTTCTTAGACGGTTTTACGTAAGAGTAGTAGTCTTTTATCGCGTTAATCTTCGATTTCGTCCAGACGTCGCCCAAGTCGCCGTTGAAGTCGTACGCCTTGTGCCACGAATTACCCGCGTTTATCATCGATTCGGTAAGTTTATAAACTTCCGCGCCGCTTCCGGCGTTCGCTACCGTTTGCGCGTACGCCGCCAACGTGGTGGGAACGACGTAACTGTTACCGATATAGGAGTTTCCGTCGCTGTTGGTCGCTTTCGTGCTATAACCGAGCAACGAGTAAGCGTAACTTCTTAACGCTTCGATATCCTTTTTGTATAACGTCAGCGTTTCGTTCAAAGACGATTCTTTAAGTCCTTCGACTTGCGATTCTATTTTCTTAAGCGCTTCGTTTCTCGCCGCTTCCATATTGGCTCTCGTTTCCGCGTCGCCGGTATCGGTGGTTTCGTCGCCGGTATCGGGCGTCAAATCGGCGTAAGTATAGGTAATCGTCACATACTTGGAAGGATAGGTAGTATAGTTATAATTCGAATCTACGGCGTAGTTACTGTACGCGCTTTGTAACCAACTCGTAAGCGTGTAGCCTGTGCCTTGGTCGTTTTCGCCGAGAGTCGCTTGCGCCGCTTCGGTAAGCCAGTTCCAGTGTACGATCGCGCCGTTATCGAATAAAACTTTGGTCTTATCGCTCATACTGCCGATAAAGCCGTTCGCCGCGCTTCCGCCGGCAAGTTTCAAGATAGAATTATTGCCGTTGAACATTGCGAACGAACTCGAAGAGATATTGATATCCGTTCCGTAATAAACTTTTTCCGTTACGGTCGTCTTCTTGTTTTCACCCGAACCGCTACTGCTCGAACTTACCTCTTCGGTAATTTCGGTTACGCTCACGGTGTAATTCTTAAACGCGCCGTCTACGCTCGCATAAGATTGCGCTTCTTTGTACAGCACGTCGATTACGCTGTTTTCTACGGTGGTTGAAGCGACGTTGCTCTTCGATATTCTCTTGATTTCGCTTTCTATAAGCGAAGCAAAACTTACGATAGCGTTCTTGATATAGGTATAGACTTCGGTGGACAGTACCGTAGCGAGAGCGGACGCGTCTTCGTCCTTATCGGTATAAGCCGCTATGATTTCCTCGGAAATATCGTCGAGGAAGTTCGGGTCTTCCACCCAGGTTTCGATTACGCTCGCGAACTTATCCGCAAACTCTTTAATCGCTCCGCTCGAAAGGTCTTTGCCTTGGTTGTAGAGTTCGATAAAGAGCGCGGCGTACTCCGCTTCGCTCATCTTCTTTCTAAACGCGTCGTATACGAGCGCGTCGATTTCGCCGTCTATTATCTTATTGATAGAACCTTCGTCGTTATAGAGGGCTTCCTTGTAAATCTTTCCGATTACGTCGCCGAGAGCCTTGCTTAACTCTTCGCCGTAAATCTCGTAGTAAATATCTATGTTTTCTTCATTGAACGTACCCGTGCTGCCGTTGACCGCGCTCGCCATATTGTTGATGATGACGTTAGCCGATTCTTCGATAGTGGAACGAATACTCGTTCTGAACGAAGACTTCGTTCTGTAAAGATTTTCGAATATAAGGCTCGTTCTTACCGCGGCGTAGTCGTCGTAAACGGCTTTCGTCGAAGAAGAATCGAGTATTCTCGAATAAACGTAACGATAAACGACCGCGTTGTTCGCGTTGCCTTCGTAAATGCCGAAGTAGTACTCCGCCAATTCGAGTTCGGCGCGCACGATTAAGTCGTCGGATTTATTCTTCAAGCAGTTCGCTACCACCGCAAAATCCGCCGATTTCAGCATGGTTCCGTCTACGTCTACGTACAAGTCGCGATTGTAACGGGTGTAGTAGTTGATTGCCGACGGCTTGTCGGTAACGTTCTTGGTGTTGTACGCGAGATAGCCGTATGCGAGAGCGTATACGAGAATATCGTCTTTAACCGTCGAACCGAGAACCTTACTTACGTATCTTTCCGCCATTCCGATAGCGTCGTTATAAGTAATGTAGTCCGTTTCGCCCGCGCCGTAAACGAATTTCTTGTCCGCGCCGTCCTTTCTGATACCCGTCAACATCGCAATCGCAAGGTTGTAAACGCGGTTATCTCTTATATCCAACATTCCGTTGTCTATCTCGCTTTGCAATCCGTTCGCAACCGTGGGATTGTACGCGCTCAGCGTCGTGTCGTCGAAGATAATCGCTAGCGCTTCGAGCAATTCTTTCTCGGCGTTCTTCTTTAACTCTTCTCTGCCGTTGTTGTACTCGTAATAAATGTTCTCTACGAGTACCATGACGCTCGCTATCTGTTCTTCGGTAGCGTCGAATCCGAGTAACGCGCCCGCGTTTTCGCCGCGCGCAAGTCTTTCTCTTATCTCGGCTTTTACTTCTTCGACGCTGCTTTGCGCGAAGTTTACGCCGCCGACTAACTTGTTCCACGCGTCTTCGGAGAAGTTATTCGCTAAATATCCGCTCGTTGCGTTGGACTTAACGAGTTCTTGGAATATTCCCGAATACTTTCTATATACCGTTCTGCAAATCTCTTTGTAGGTGTCCGCGGTCGGATTTTCTACCTTTTCGGCATAAAGTTTTTGGTTGATAAACTCTTTTGCCATATACGGCAACAACGCGTTGAACATAACGTAAGGCGAAGCGCCGTAAGTGCTTCCGAGCGTAATCATCGCGCTCGAAATGTTCGTGAACACGTCGTAGCCGATAGCGGTTTCCGTATACTTATCGAGAATCTCTTTCGCGCCCTCTACCGTGTCGTCTTCGCCCGAAACTATGCTCTTGGCGTACGCTTCGATAGCGGAAAGAATTGCGTTCATCGCTCTTCTCAATTCGTCGAGCGTCGTAGCGGAGATATCGCAGCCGGTAACGAACTTGACTTCTTCGGGCGTGCAGTAAGTATAAAGCATAAGGTCGAGCCAAAGTTTATACTTGAACTTCGTAAGGTCGTCCGACGCCATACCGCTATATTCGAGTACCGAGTACTCTGCGATAAGGTCTTCGAGAGTATCGTACGCTCTCGCTTTCCATTCGTCGCTGTCGTAACTCGCTTTCGCGATGGCGTATGCGTAGGAAGCGAACGCGTAGTTTATTATCGCGGTCTTCTTCTCTTCGCCGGTAGCGGTTCTCTTGGCGTTAGCCAAAACTTTAACGTAAGATTCCCACGAACCCGACAACAACTCGTCGTAGATTTCGTCGTACTTGACGCTGTGAATGATAAGTTCTTCTTTATCGGTCTTGATAATTTCTATTTCGCCGCTGATATAAACGAGCCATGCGTCGGTAGCGACCATAACGCCCTTGGCGTACGCTTCCGCAACGCTTAATATCGCTTTTTCGTTAGCGGTATCGTCGCCCTTTACGTAACCGAACTCTTTAAGCGCGGAAACGAACGCGTCGGTACCCGCGGCGGCAAACGCCTCGATGGCTTCGGTCTTGGCGGTCGCGCCTTCTTGCCACATACCGCCCGCGAAGAATCTCTTATCGTTTTTGAGCGCGTCGAGCGCGGCGGATTCTTCGGGAATAAACTCTCCGCAGAACAAGTACAACGTCACGAAATTAAAGAGTATCGCCTTGCACTTTTGCATATCGTAGAAGGGATACCTCAAAACGAAGTTGTTGAGGAGTACCGAAACGAGGTTCTTCTCTATCGTCACGCCCTCTTTAATCATATCGTCGATGATTTCGCCCTTGGCGGCGTCGGACAAGCGGTAGAGTTCCATAATTCTCGTCTTGGCGATGATTTCGCCGTACGCTTTGTACGCGGTGAAGTCCTCTCCGTCTACGGAAGCGACTTTTTCGTTGTACTGCGCGCCGTAAACGAGAACTTTCTCGTTAATTCCGGCGTAACCGAAGTACTCTTTCGCGTCGGCGATGAGTTCGTTCAAGTTCTTATAGTCGTCGTCCGCGAATACGTTGGACGGTATCTTGACGCTTAAACCGAATTTCACGTCGTAACCGAGGTTGGCGGTAAGCGACGGGTTGCTTACGTCGGAAATCAATTCGAACACGCTCGCGATGCTGTCTAAGCCTATAAGGTCCTTGATAACGGTGTAAATCGCGCCGTACACGACGGTGGCGGACAAGCCGTCCGCTCCGCTCATTACCAAACGAATGTAAGCGGCGAGAGTTTCTTCTTGCGACAACGCCGAACTGCCGTTTTGCGCGACGAGCGCTCTCGCTTTAACGAACTCTCTTACTTCCTTCATCGCTTTTTCGGAAGATTGTTGTACGGTACTTGTGTTGCCGAGCAACTTTATAATCGTGTCGAGCAAACCTTCCATCTTGATTTTGCCGAGCGTGTCGTTCAAACCGCTTAGGTCTACGTACAAGTCGCCGTTCATATAGCCTATTACTATATTCGATACGTCAATTATCGCGTCGGAGTTCTCTTCGTGACGAGTGATATCTATTCTTATAGTCGCTTGCGCGTCTCTAAGAAGTTGAATTATGTCGAGGTTCAAACCTTGTCCGGTAAGAACGTCGTTTATAAGCGTGCCTATGTACGCTCTCACTTCCACGCTCACGCCGATACTTACGTTGTTTCTGTCGAGTATGTTAATGAGAACTTGTAACTCTTTACTGAACTCTATCGGCAATAAACCGCTGTTTATAATCGTCTTTAAGAGTTCTTTCAATTCGTAAACGCCCGACTCCGTGCCGAGGTCGACAGACAACGCGGTCTTAACGCCTATCGTGTTCACGTCGAACAAGTCGGCGTAGTCTTGCGTGCCTTTGGGTATCCAATCGTTATGTTCGAGGTTATTAAAACCTATATAAAGCCCGCGTATACCTAACGTGAGCGCAAGCGTCGCTTTAAGGTCGCTTCTTATCGGTTTGCCGTTTTCGTCCACGCCGAACGCCACTAAGTCCTCGCCTTCGAGCGCAACGCCCAAGCCGAGCGCGAAACTGATGTCGCCCGCGTCGTTGACGGTAAACGTTTCTACGAACACTTGTAACAAAGCGTCGCGGAAGATTGCCAAACCGCCGCTGAATCCGAACACGCCGAGCAACGCGTCGATACTGCTCTTGATTACTTCGATATAAATACCCTTGGTGTTTATCGAAGCGTCTACGCCCACGCTGACTTTTCCGCCGAGCGAGGTCGCCGCTTTCCAAGATTCTCCTATCGAGTTCCAGACGTTAGCGGCTTGCTTCTTGTCGCCGAACACTAAGTCAGCCGCGTCGGTCACTACGATTTTACCTAAGTTAATTCCCGACAAGTCGAGATACAAGTTGCCGTTATAGTAAGTAATTACCGCAATCGGGTCGTCTTTTCCTTTCTTGTTCGTGTACCAAGCGCGCAGTTTGATTACGATAATCGAACCGTCGAGGACGTGTTGCAAGTACTCGTTGTCGTCGCCGGTGCCGAGGTCGATTTCCGCGCCGATATCTATCGCGAGCGTCCAAGCGTGGTCGTCGAGGACGGTAAGGAAGATGTTTCCTATAATGGACGCCAAACCGCCGGAATCCGATTTAATGTTGTTAAGCACGTCGCTTATCGGACTGCCGTTAAGGTCGAGATTGGCTATTTGCTCTTCGGAAAGGTTGATTTCCAGCGAGGTGGAAACCACGATATGCGGTAACACGCCGCTGATTTCCGCGAACAGTTTTTCGTGCGTGTCGGGGTCTTCGGGCAATTCGAGTTGCGATTCCAGTTCGCCGCTGCTCGTCGCGCCGAGAATGAATCTGCTTTGGTCGAGCGAGATATTTACGGTATGAATAGCGAAGTCGAACGCTACGCCCGTTCCGTTCATTTCTTCGTCGTCGCCGTTGTAAAGCGAACCTATACCGATGGCGAGTCTGATTAAATCTCTGTCCGCGTCGGTAAATGCGCCGCTTACGGTGTCTTTTACGCTGAATATATCTATATTGATACGCGGGTCGATAATCGTGCCGACATAGTCTTCCACGACGGTAACGTTAAAGATTGCGAGCAACGCGTAAATCGCGCCCGCCGCTACGTCCGCGCCGAAACCGCGCTTATTGAGCGTGAAGAGGATTTCTTCGTATTCTTTTTGTTCGCCCGTAGCCATCTTGGCGTAGTTCGACGCGTCGATAATCAAGTCCCCGAAGGACGCCGCGTTCTGCGGAGCGTACGGAGCAAGCGCTCTCGCGAGGCTCTTCGAGCCGCCCGAGCCGAGCAAGCCGCGCACGTATTCTATCGCGTCTCTTATAATCAACGTTTGTATGTTGAACTTGGACAAGTCGACGTAAACGAAACTCTTCGTCTTGCCGTCTTCGCTGTCTACGTAAGAACCGAGAACGATTTGGAAGATTTTATCTATCTCGTTACCGTTTCTGTCTAACGCTTTGAGCGTCAACGCCACGTCGGTGGTGTTTACGTTCGCTTTCATTACGTCGAAGAGGTTGGCTCTCGCTTCGATTTCCAAACGATAGTACTTGCTTACTTCTTCGAGCGTCTTCAACATCATTCCCAAACCGAGAACGCTGTCGTTGATTACCACGTCGATTTTGAGTTGGGTCAAAATCTTATCTATGAGCGTTTCGAAGTCGTATTTCGTCTTATCCGCGGTAAGGTCGAAGTCGAGTTGCAACTGTACGTACGCGTATTTGAAGTCCTTATTGAACTCTTTGAAGAACTCTCCTTCCGCGTCGGAGGCGTTAAGTTTGTCTACGTACTCGCCGATAGTAATTCTATCTTCGGTTATAACGCCGTCGGGTTCGACGGTATATACGTTCTTCTTGATAACCGTATCGCCGAAGTACAAGCCCGCGGAACTAAACGCGATGACCAATTCAAAGTTGGCAAGTTCTATTTCAAGGCTTAACAAATTATTGTCGTACAAGAATCCGAGTTTCGTCGTACCTACGTTGTTGGCGGTGTTTACGACGACTTGCGGTTTGGTCGAGAACGCTTCCGCAAAGATGATATCCACTTCGGACGCTATATCGGTAGGCAACGCTTCGGACGACCAGACGTCGGCGTTTTCCTCTCTGAGCGAGTTAATGTTACAAGTCCAGTTTAATAGCGTGCCTTGGTAGTCGTATTCCGCGGCGCGTCTTATTATGAACAAGAATTCGCCGCTCGCTACGTTCTTCACGTCCTTACTGTAATTCTTCCACGCAAAGTAAGTGTACAACTCGCGGTCTTGTTTATTTTGTGCGGACGTAACCAAAACGTCGTTTCTGTTTATATAATTCTCTTGTTCTTCCGCGGTCTTGAACAGTCTGCTCAAAATCTCGCTTGCCGCCACGTATTCGTCGACGTAGAGAACCTTGCCTTCGGCAATCATCTTTTCCCACGCGAACGCTTCCCACGTACGGCTCGTGTAGATGGAAAGACCGTTCATTACTTGCAATACGTCGGAAATATTGTCGTAAGGCTTTCTGCCTCCTTCCGGAGTTACGATTTCGAACGCGTTGCTTTCGTAGAACTCTTGCGAAACTTTATTAGCCGCTTGCGCCGCCGCCAAAACGTCGTTATACGCTTGCGTGAACTTATTGTAAATCTCTAACCAGGTCGCTTGCGCCGCCAAGGTTTCGTTACCCATCGTCTCCGAACCGCTCTTTAATTTAATTTGATACAGGTCTTCGAACTCTTTGATAAACTTGCCGGCAAGACGCTTGTTATCGACGAGCGCTTTATAACTCTCGGCGTTTATAAGGCTTTCCACGCCGGTAATCACTATGCTTTTCGCGGTCTTTACCGCGTCGTCGAGATATCCGAGCATCTCGGTAAGGAACGCCACGTAACTTTCGAACGCGTCCGCTTCCGCGTAGTAAACGCTGTATTCTATCGCCCTTTCGGTGACGTATTCGTCGAGAGCGGTGATACTTAAAAGTCCGTTAAGTTTGGTTTCTATACTTTCAATCTTCGCGTTTTTGACGTCGTCGTCGTTACCGAGCGGTCTGCCTATCATTCTGAGGAAGGTCTTGACGTCCGGCACTACGTTGTCGTGGCCGTCGTAAACTTTGACCATATCTTCGTAGGTCGCGCCCGTGATTTGCCAGTAGAACCCGTCCCAAGCCACCGCCGCGACTACCGCGTCGGCGTATCCGAACGAAGCGTTTACACTCGACGCCGTTTTGTACAACGCGGTCGCTTCTTCGAGCAAGTCGCCGCTTAAATATCCCGCGCTCGGGTCGGAGAAGCTCTCCCACGCGTTCGCTTTGTCGTCGCTTTCCGACACGAGCAATCCGTCCATGCTGTCTTTTACTCTCGCATAGAGTTTTCTTTCGTCGGAAACCTCCGCTTCTCTTCTCTTGGTTATAATCTCTTCGAACGCTCTACGCGAAATACTCTTTTCGTCGTTGTACGCTTCGTCGAGAAGTTTGATAAGAACGCTCGCAACCGCCGTTATCGTAAGTCCGTAGCCGTTACCGACAACGATTTCGATAAAGTCGGAGAGCGCTTTCGGGGAGGCGTTTTGCGCCTCGTTCGCCGCGTTTTTGGCGAGTTCGAACAATCTCGCCGCTTCTTCGCGGTTGCCCTTAGCGTATTCTTCGGCGGCTTGTTTTTCGTAAGTCGCGCTTTCACGCATAAGTCTTGCCGCTTCTTCGTTCTTAACGCTACCGAGCGTAAGTCCGTCTTTAAGCGCTTTATCCATCGCGCTAACCGTGGACATAGTGTAGAAGGCGGGAAGTTTGGCGGCGCTTACCGCGTTTTCGTAAGCGTTTTGCGCTTGGTCCGCGTTTTTGTCGCTTCCGCCGAACATTTTTTTGAATATTTCGATAATCTCGTCACCCGTACCGTCGATATTCTTAATGACTATCGGGCTGACGTGGAACGCGCTAAGGTCTACGTAAAGCGAGAGATACTCGTTACCCGAAGCGTCTCTTTCTTGCGTCAAGTATACGCCGATAAGAACTCTTTCTCCCTTGATTACCTTGTTGCCGTCGTCGTCGATTAACGGTTGTCCGTCGGCGGTGGTCGCGTAAGTACGCGCCAGAATTTCCAGCGTCACTTCCGTGCCGAGTACGCCGAGAATCTCGGTCGGACTCATTTTCGAAATGGGCGCGTTGCCCGTTTCGTCCTTATTCAAAAGCGTATAGAACGCCAATATGTTAATTTTTGCCGCAACGGAAAGTATGACGTCCGCGCCGACTTGTTCTTCCGTGCTTAAAATCAAGTCGAGGTTGAAGTTTTCTCCGATGAACGCTCTTATGAGTTCGCCGAAGTTAATATCGGTCTTCATATCCTCGGGGATATCCGCGCCGCCGTTCGCGAGAATCGAAATTCCCGCTTCCATCTCCAATTTCAGACTGGTATCCCAGTTTTCGTCGATGGGCGTGTAGTAGTTTCTGTAATCGGTGGGCGCTTTGAGGTTGCTCGGATCGCAATTATCGTCGATTAACTCTCTCGTGACTATTCTCTTATCGCCGCGCGCGATATCTATAGAAGGATTCTCTATACCTACGCTGAGCGTGAAGAGGTTCTTTAACGTGAGTTCCAAACTCATTAACTCGTACTCTTCCGTATGCTCGTTGTAGTCGAACAAACCGAATTTGACTCCGGGCGCATAGCCGGGATAAATCAGCGAATCGCTTTCTTGCTTATCGGCGGGTTCTTCTCCGAAGTAGTCCTTTATATCCGCGATTCCCATCGCGATAAGAACGGAATAAAGCGCCGCGCTGGTAACTTGCGCCAGCAAGAACTGCTCTTTTTCCGCGGTATTGATGGCAAAAAGTATTTCTCTCGCCAATTCCGCTCCGATAGGCGCGTTGCTCGCTACGGTCGGAGCCGCGTTGTTCGCCGAATCGGGATTTTGCTCTTCGTTGCCGCTCGAACCGTTATTGAACCACTTGCCGTAGTCGATTCCGAACGCTTTGCCGATCGCTACCAAAATCGCGCTGACGTCTTCGATGATGACCGGTTCTACTCCGAGGAAACCGAGGTCGAGGTAAATCGTGCCGTTAATGCCGTTTTTGCCGCCTTCTTCGAGCGTTACGTATAACGCCAAAACGTCGCCTAAGTAGTAGTCGCCCGCTCTGCCGTAAAGTTCTTTCCAGTACTTTTCGTACTCGCCCGTCTGGCTGAACTGACCGATGAAACTCGATTCTATCTTTTCGGCAAGCGCTTTGAAGTAGTAATCGCTCTTAGCCAGTCTTTCCGCTTCGGAAGCCGTTTCGGGGAAGATAACCGCGCTTTCTTGCGCTCCGTCGTATTTGCCTTTCAGTTCGTTCCACGCCGATTCGTAGTCGATTACGCCGTTTGCCGTGTATTTATGCTCTATTTCTTTCATAACTTCGCGGCGCGCGGAAAGCATATCGTAAATGGCTTTGTTGCTGTCCGAAGTTATCGACAAATAGAGTTCTATGTCGGTAAGTTGCGTCAAAGTAAGTAAGTTTACGTTGGCGCGAACTTCGAGGTAGTTCGCTTGGCTGAATATGTCGTCCTCCGCCACGTTGATTTGCATACCGAGTTCCGGGTCACGGCCGTCGAAGACGAGTCCGTAGATAAGTTTCATCAAGTAGTCGAAGTTAAAGTTGTCTTTACCGTCCATATCGCTGAGCGCAAATCTCGCGTTACCGCCGAGAGATACGCCCACGTTGGAAAGTTGTCCCACCGAATCCCACTCTTTCAGCGAGCCGTCGGGGTTCTTTTCGTCTTCGGGATGAACTATGTTGTTGTTGAGCGCGACGTTGACGTGTCCGATATTAACGTAAATCTTCGATTTGTCGTTTTGGTCGTTTCCTAAATTGATATTGAAGTTTACGCCGAGGTTCTCGTTAAAGTCGATGAACACTCCAAGGTCGAAAGTAATGTTTTTAAGTTCTTCCGACAAATCGGTGCCGGTAAGGAAGTATACCACGCTGAGTATCGCGTCCTTGGCGATGGCTACGCCGAATTGCTTATCCGCGAACATTATGTCGAGGAACGTTCTCGCGGAACCGGCGCTCGCTCTTACGCCGCTCGTCGGCGCGTTCTTTGCGTTGCCGCTTCCGGAAGAAGCGTTCTCCGCGTCCGGTTTGTCCTTGCCGATTCCGAAGAATCTATAAACGGAATCGATTAAATTGTTGGTAAAGTTGTTGTTGAATATGTCGTAAACCGCTTGAATAACGCCGGTTATGTTTTCGAATTTTACGTTGCCGATATCGAAAATGTCCGTAGATACGTATACCGAACCTTTGAATTCGGACGTGCTTGCGTTAGTCGTTCCGTCGTAGTAAAGCATTAACACTTCTACGGGTTCTTGGTCGGTAAGTTTACGCTTAACCGAGATTTTCAACGAACTCGAATAGATGTTTTCTACCGAAATCCACGCTTCCGCCTCTATCATGAGTTTCGCGTCCACTCTATCGAAAATCTTAACGAGGAAGTCTACGTCCAATTCGTCGAAGTCGACTACTACCGCGCCGCTTACGAGTTTATCCCACGCGATGGCGTAGTGTTCGTCGCATTGCTCGCCTTTCTCTCTTATAACGTAATAGTTCGGGTCTTCTTTTTTGTTCTCGACAATGGTCGTCCAAGTATCCTTGAATACTTTGTCCATTTCCGCTTTTTGCTCGTCGGTGGTGGTTTCTTCTGTGTAAAGCAGTTTCCACGTGACCGCTTTTACCGTTTCGTCCTTACCCGTACCGTAAGTTTCGAGTATTTTCTTATAGTATTCGTTAAGTTCGGTCTGACGGAATTTGGAACCGCTTATAAGTCTTGTCAACAAGTCGGTAAGGTCGTAAGAAGTTTCGCCCTCGTCGATGGACGGGTCGCCTTTTATGATGTTTTCCAAACCGATTTCCACAACCGCGGAAACTTTGACCGCTTTCGGGATACCCGTCGCTTCTTCTTTACCGAATTTGGCGAGAAGTACGGGGTTTACTTTGTAATTATCTTCGAGTTTGGGGTCTATGCTCGCTTCTACGTTGTCTATCGTGAGCGACAAGTTGTAGATCTCTCCGAGTTTTAAGACGAGTTCTATCGCCATGCCTTCCGAGACGTCCAAACCGAGTCCCGCGTAGTTAATCTCCACGTAGTCGCTGAGTTTGTCGTATCCGAGCGCGGTAAACAACGCCGCTATTACTTCTTCGGTAAGTTCGAACGTAAGTCTCGAAGAATTGTATACGATTTGAAGCGCGATGATACCCGCGTCGTTGACGTACGACTTCTTGGTCGCGGTGTCGGGTCCGATTATGGACGCGTTGCGCGCCGTAGCCGCGACGGCTTGACTGAGATTTCTGCTCGCGTTGTACACCGCCGTGCCGGAAACGTATTCCGAGTTCATTAAGTATATGAACGTGTACGCTTTGAGCGTGTCGTTCTTGCCCGCGTTAAGGCCCATGAGCGCCGCTTGCTCTTCTACGTAGTTTATTTCGAGTTCCGCTATTTTCGTAGCGAGAGTCGTCTTGTATATTTCGGTGTTCCTTATTTGCGCGTTGGTTAAAAGTCCCATCGCTCCGCCCATATTACGAACGAAAGCGAGGGTATCCGACGCCGCTTGCGATTTGTCGGTCAGATATTGGCTCGAATTGAGGTAGAAAGTGCGCCAGTACTCTCTTTGCGCCGCTTCGGTTGCTTCGTACTCTTCTTCGAATTTCAAATATTCGGGACGGGTGGACAGTAACGAACCCATCGTCTTATCCCAATATCCCGCGTAGGTAGCGATAAAGTCTTTGTAAGCAAGGTAGGCGTTGCCCTTAATTTTCGCGTCGAAAATTTCTCTTTGCGCATCGTCGAACTCCACTTCGCCGTGTTCGTTCGTTCTCAACGCTCTTTCCGCTTCGACGATACTGAAACGTAGCGGCAAACCGTCGACTATGACGGGAGGAATAGCCGCCAAAGGCGTGCTCGAGCCCGTTCTGTACACGGTAATTACGCCGAGGTTGTCGTCCGAGCCGCCCACTTCGTAATGGGAGAAGCCCTCGCGAAGTTTCAGCGAATTATCACTCGTGGTCACGTTGAAGTACGTGAGCAACGAGTTGTTGGGATACAAATAAATCTTATAATCGTCGAGGTCCGCGTAGTAAAGCGTGGTTAAATCCGCGTTCTCCCCGGCGGTGATTACTCTTTGGTTAAATACTAAGTATTTATAGTTTTCGGTAGCGTAAACCGAGCCGCCCGTGGGACTGCCCTTCTTGGTTTCGAAGTTTCCGAACTGTTCCGCAAAGAAGTAGTCGAGAATGGTCTGTCTGTACGCTTCGTCCATGAACTTCTCGGCGCGTTCGAACGCGTACACACTGCTTTCGCCCTCTACTTTCGACGGAACGAACGTCTTCGACCACAACGACTCCCATTGAGCCGCCATAATATTGTTATAGGTGTTCCTTACGTCGGAAATCGACATCGGGTTGATACGGAAATACTCGAGGTCGAGGTACGCTTGTCCTTCGCTTAAATATACGCCGACGATAACTTTGTATTTCCTGCCGTCCGACGCGTCGTAACCGCCGTTGTCGAGAACGGTCTTATCGTACATAACCAAAGACAGTTCGCTTGCGAAAATGTCGCTGATATCGATCGTACCGCGAATAGCGATGCCGAGTATCAAACCATTTCCGTCGTCGTTGTTGGCGAAGTAGTCGTTATTGAACCTTATTGCGAATTCTTTAAGTAAACCGACCACGCCGCTGGGCAATTTATCTTCGCTTACCACGGACGTGAGCAAGCCGTAAAGTTTATCCCACTCGAGCGTTTCTTCTTCCGCGTTCACGCTCAAATCGAGTTCCACGTTGACCGAAACTTTAAGGTTTTTCGTCCAAGAGCCGAAATCGGTATAATCGCCCGAAGTAAACGGAACTTTCAAGTCCACGGTGTCGGTTTTGGATATGTTGATAGTGTCGAGCAACGTCCAGTCGACGTAGAACGTTTCCGCCCTCGTGCCGTTGCTGTCTATCAAACCGAGATGAATTCTTATATATTCGTCGTCTTTTAATTTTTCGTTCTTTTTGAGTATGGTCGGCGCGTCCTGGATGATTTTGCCGTTAAGTTCTTTGACGGTCCCTTCGGAATCTACATAGTAGAACTTACCGTCTACGGATTTGTAAATCTTTTCGCCGTTCTCGGTTTTTTCGTTCTCCGTGCCGATTTGCAAGTACATCGAACCGTTTACGAGCGGCAAATCTCCGTCCACGTCCATATTGAGCATGCCGAGAAGAACGGTAAGTATCTTTTCGTTGACGAGGATACCGAGGCTTCCGTCTTCTACGGTAACTTTGCTTATCGCGTTGCCTACGAGCGTCTTAACGTCGAGTCCGCCCGTCGGCGTATCGGAGTCTTTTCCGTCCCCGTCCAGGTTATGCAAACCGCCTATTTTCAAGCCCGCGTTGGACACGTTGAGGCTTATTTTACCCATTACGCCGAGGAATTCGTACAAGCCGTCTACGTTGAGGTTTACGCCGGAAAGCAACTTTTTAATCCCCACGTTCTTTATGCTGAGTCTGGGAATATTGCCTTTAATTATCTTCGACGGCGGCAAATGCTCGTTAAGTTGCGCGGTCATGTCTAACGCGGCGTTAACTTGCGTGTTTACGTATACCGTATCGTCGTCGCTTCTGTAATAAATCTCTACAAACGGAATGTTTTCATAGATTTGATTGTTCTCGGAATCGAGCAAGTAAAGGTCGATTGCCATATTCGTCTTTCCGGACATATTGACAAGCGAGGTTCCGAGTTGAATTTCGTAGCCTATGTTGAGTTCGCTGCTCGAATCGATATCCACTTCCGCGAGAAGTTTATCGAGACCCAGGTCTTTGAAAACCATATCGACGACCAAGCCCATAAGGCTGTCGAGGTTAATCGTTGTGCCGCCCGTGGAACCGATTTTTAAGTTACCCGAAACTTTGGCGGTGTAACTTAACGTTTCGCTGAGTTCCTTATAAGCAGAGCGCAACGCTTCCGCGGTCGCTTCGTCTTCTACCTTGAACTTTTCGTTAAGCCCGATGGGCGAAAAGTCGAAGCCGGCGGGCATGACAAAGTACGTTATGCCCGTGTTGTACGTTCCGTCCGCGTTTTTAGAACCGATACTGACGTTCAGCTTAGTGTTTTCGGTAACTCCCAAATCGAGGTTAATCGAAGAAAGAGGATTTTTGAAATCGAGGGAAAGTTTTACGTGGTCTATTCCGAGACCGTTTTCGTAATACGGCTCTTCTCCGTCTTCTTCCACTCTCGTCATACCGCCCACGAACATGGACGCGATGGTGTTGATTGCATAGTTGTTGAGATTGATGTAAAACTCGCTCGATTCGCCGCGCTTAGGCAAGTGCAAATACTTATAGTTTCCGTCCGAATCTTCTTCTATGAGAAGCGAGATTAAAGCCATTACGTTCATACCCGTCGGTTCGGTTATCTCGGTGGACGCTTTACGCGTCGCGGTCGTTTTACCTCTGTACGGGTCTAAAAACTCCATAATGCGTTCGCCGAGTTTTTTCGACAAACTCTCGGTGAGATTTATTTGCGAAATCATCGTCTTCGGGAAGAACTCTACGCCGCCGCTCGTCAAATTGCCGAGGTCGAGATACAGCGTGTCGAGAGTGTAACTCTTACCGTTAATCGTGGTTTTCTTCAAATCCGGCGCGAGATACAGCGCGAGAACTTCTTTTTGGTTATATTTGAATTTCGCTTGGAAATAGTTATTTGCGTTGTTGAAAAGGTCGAGAGAAGCGCAAACGCCTACGTCAAAGACGTAGTCCGTTTGAGCCGCGATGTTGATGGGGATATTGCCTATCGCTCCTACGTCGATAATGTTGCCGAGGAGTTTCTTCACGGTAAGTTTCTCTTCGTTTTCGGCGTGCACTCCGATTTGGAGATTCGCTTCGAGGTTAGTAAAACTGCCTTTCGTATAGGTCGTACCCTTACCGCTGCTACCCAGACCGTAGCCGGAGATGTCGATGGTCGCGTCCGCCGTGTTGCTCGTCTTTAACATCAAAGGCGTGACGATGAAGTCTACGTCGTATTCGCCCGTATCCGTCAGTATCTGCAGTCCCGCGCCGGTGAACACATAGTCGTAAGTCAATCCGTCGCCGTCGGTACGCTGCACTTGTTTCAGTTCGGTAATCGCGTAAAGTCTGCTGGCGTTCATGTCCGGCCAATCTTTCGTTATTATGTCTTGAAGATTAAAGCCGAGAATGTCTTTCATCACATGGTCGAGGTCGGGCAGTCCGATTCCGAGCATTTCGCCGAACGACGTCCAGGAAATCGGCTTGTTGACTACCGGTATCGTACCTTGCTTGATGAAGTTGAAGATATTTACGAGGTTCAAATACTCGTTGAGATAACGATATTGCGGCTTGCTGACCGTCGTGACGTTACCGCCCGCGGACACTTCGTAACTGATTTTGGTGTCGGAATAAGTGACCGTGCCGAGTTTTTGCATGAGAATGCTGAAAATCATCGGCATAAGTCCGTCGATTTTCGTTCCCGTGTTCAAACTGCCTTGTAAAAAGTTTCCGATTATTTGCGTAATATCGACCTTATCGGCGGTAGTTCCTTCGGAATCGGGAATAAAGCCCATTTTCTCCGCGAGAAGCGTGCCGACCGTGGTCAAGTTAATTTGTTCGGCGTAGTACTTTTTATTCGCCACGTTAAGATAGAGCGTGGAGTCGTAGTAATACAGACCCAAATAGGTCACGCCTTGGTAAATGTTGTTCAGTTCCACGAGCATTATGCTCTTGCTGTTGTCTTTCAGGTTTATATTCGCTTTGAGAACGAGGTTGTATTCGGCGTACTTAGCGTAAGTGTCGGAATACTTTCCGTCTTCTTTGAGGTAGGCGTGCCAATCGAACTCGACGGTGGTGTCGATGCACAGCCACTCGGGGTCGTTGATACCCGGGGTGTTGAGATAAGACATACTCGCCTTTATCTTGTTCTGGATATTCTTTATCGCGTTGTTTCCGGTATAAACCTCCGTCAAATCCTCTTTTTCGGTAGGGTCTTTATCGGGGTCGATCGTTCCGCCTCCGCCCTCGTTACCTCTTTCGGAACACGCCACGAGGCAAAACGCCAACGTAACGCAAACCAGTAGCATAAAGAATTTGAAGATTTTGGAATTTTTCATAGCACACTCCGTCGTTTTCGCTTTTTTAAGGGTTCGTTGCCGCCTCAACCTGAAAAATGGCGACAATATGCCCTTTTTATTCGCACTTACATTATACGCTACGCGCGTGTAAAAGTCAAGTTTAATTTTCCCGCTCGCGCGATGTTTAAGCAATCGTTAAGGAAACGGTTTTTTCGGCGTGGCGATTTATGCGCGCTTAACGCGTATTCGCGGCGTATTCGAGGCGTATTCCGATTGACTTTTTTCGCTTTTAGATATATCCTATTTTGCGAGCGAAACCGAAAAACGAAAAAGCGAATTTTCATCGTTTTCGCATAGGTTTACCGCTCGATAAAATAATTCGATAATTGCCGTTTGCGTGTTCCGTATGCGCTTAATAGGTTACCTAAAACGCGAAATTTGTAAACGGCGCGGAGAGAAAACATGAAGTATGAAAACGTAATTTTCGATTGGAACGGCACGCTTATAGACGACGTGCTTTGCGGGGTGGAAACCATTAACGAATCGCTGAAAAAGCGAGGTCTGCCCGAAGTAGACAGAGAAAAATACTTGCGTGTTTTCCGCTTTCCCGTCATCGAATATTACAAGACGCTCGGGTTCGATTTTTCCGCCGAATCGTTCGAGGAAGTGGCGAAAGAATACGTGAAAAACTATTTAGAGCGCGAGCCGAAAACCGAACTTTTTCCCGAGGCGAAAGAGGTTCTCGCTGTGCTTAAAAGCAAGAAAGCAAAACTTTTCATACTCAGCGCGAGCGAAAAAACTTCTCTTCTAGCCGCGCTCGAAAAGCGCGACGCGACGAAGTATTTCGACGGAATATACGCCCTCGACGACATTTACGCCGCGAGCAAAGTCGAACTCGGGAAACGCCTTTTAGGCACGCTTTCCGACCCGAAAAACTGTTTAATGGTAGGCGACACCGAGCATGATTACGAGGTTGCGAAAGAACTGGGTTTCGACTGCGTTTTATGCCCGAGAGGACACGCCGCGAGGGAAAAACTCGAAGCGACCGGCGCGCCGATTATAGAGAATCTTTACGGCGTCATCTCGCTCGTATTTCCGCAAAAAACGGGGAGCGCGAAACGCGTTTTGCCGACCAATCCCGGCTCGAACGAAAGGCGGTCTTTCGACCTCGCGGAAGCCGAACCGAGAGATTTCCGCACTAAATATAAAGATTTTTACGACGACGTGAAAAATACGAATAAGACGGAAGATTGGTAAAATAACGGTACCAATCGCAAGGGGGCATTACATTACAGTCAAAAGAGGTCGTTATCGCGACCTCTTTCTTTGTGTAATTCCATTTGTTTCC
>CAKRAY010000001.1 GCA_934296355.1 uncultured Clostridia bacterium | reverse complement strand
TGAGGCACGAAAGCGTGGGGAGCAAACAGGATTAGATACCCTGGTAGTCCACGCCGTAAACGATGAATACTAGGTGTGGGGGGTATCGACTCCCTCCGTACCGTAGCAAACGCAATAAGTATTCCGCCTGGGGAGTACGGCCGCAAGGTTGAAACTCAAAGGAATTGACGGGGACCCGCACAAGCAGCGGAGCATGTGGTTTAATTCGACGCAACGCGAAAAACCTTACCAAGACTTGACATCGCTTGACAGTTGTAGAAATACAATCTTCCCTTTTGGGACAGGTAGACAGGTGGTGCATGGTTGTCGTCAGCTCGTGTCGTGAGATGTTGGGTTAAGTCCCGCAACGAGCGCAACCCTTGTGAATAGTTGCCAATATTAAGTTAGGAACTCTATTCAGACTGCCGTGGATAACACGGAGGAAGGTGGGGATGACGTCAAATCATCATGCCCCTTACGTCTTGGGCCACACACGTGCTACAATGGCTATTACAAAGAGCCGCGAAACGGTGACGTGGAGCAAATCTCATAAAAATAGTCTCAGTTCGGACTGTGGGCTGCAACCCGCCCACACGAAGTCGGAGTTGCTAGTAATCCCGAATCAGCATGTCGGGGTGAATGCGTTCCCGGGTCTTGTACACACCGCCCGTCACGCCATGGGAGTTGGGAGTACCCAAAGTCGGCGCGCTAACCCGCAAGGGAGGCAACCGCCTAAGGTAAGACCAATGACTGGGGTGAAGTCGTAACAAGGTAGCAGTATCGGAAGGTGCGGCTGGATCACCTCCTTTTAAGGAGCAAGTTTACTTGCTGACTTAGTCGAGGTTGCTAAGGAAACTTAGCAATTACTCTAACGTAAAGCCGAGAGTATAAAAATATACGACTTACGCTTATTACCTATTATTCCTTTCTGTTTGAAGGTATGCAAAAATTATTTATAATAACAATTTTAAGCAAGGGCAGAAACCCTTGCTTTTTTTGATGGTGGCAACGCGCGGGCGTTGAAAAAGTGTCGTTTTCGTATTATACCGTCAACCTTTTCTCTTCGATAGATAAAAGTTTATACGCGGCTTGCGAGCGAAGAAGCGACGGGAGCAAGCAAAACGCGATATTTCGGGCAAGAAAATCAAGCAAAATGTCGACGATGCGAGCGAGTAAACGACGTCGAAAGTTACGAGCGCCCATTGTTTGTAAGTAAACGTTTCGAGCGCGGGCAAAACGTAGGGCGAGATTATAAAGTAAAGGCTTCCGACAGCAAGCGCGCCTATAATCGACGATAAAACGTGAAAGAGCATAATGCGTTTTCCGCTTAATTTGCTCCCGAAAGAGGCGATTACGGCGGTCATAGTAGTGCCGACGGTTGCGCCCACGGTGATGAAGGTCGCTTGCGAAAGCGTGATTGCGCCGTTAGAAATCAGCGTCATAAGTATCCCCACCGTTGCGCCCGAGGACTGAATCACGGCGGTAAAAAGCGTGCCGAGAAGTATGAGGAGCGGCGGAAAATCGACGGTAACGAACATATTTATAAAAAAATCGGCAATTTGTTTTTGCGAAGACACGGCGAGCGACATTAACTCGGTTCCGGCAAAAAGTATTCCGAACCCGCCGAAAACCTTGCAAAGCGCGCTGATTTTCTCGTTACCGCTCGCAAGAATGCCTATTATTCCGAAGAAGCCGAGCGTGGTAAAAACGGGCGTTACGTTAAAAGCCGACAAGGCGACGAGCGCGCCCGTAAGGGTCGTTCCGAACCGCGCGCCGAGCGCGAAAGCCGAGCCTTGATATACGCTCAGTACGCCTGAATCGGCAAGCCCCATACACATTACTACCGAAGCCGACGAAGATTGCATGACCGCCGTTACGCTTGCGCCGATACCGTAGCACGCAAGCGGTTTGTCGTTCAACTTCAAAAAAGCGTTTTTTATTCGCGATAGGGCGGATTCGCGCAGCCCGTCCGACATAAACTTCATACCGGCAAGGAAAACGCCTACCCCGCCAAGTAATAAACAAACGCTCTCGAATACGCTCATTCCGCCGCCTTTATCTCCACTATCGGGATATGGTATTTGTTGAAAAATCTATAATCCACGCCGCTTATGCCGAGTCCTCTGCTGACAATCATCGTAGAGCCGTTTTTCACGTACGCCCCCGAAGTGTATTTAGGAAAAACGCCTTGATTCGGCGCGTAAAAAGCGAGTTTTCCCATTCTCAAAAGCCCGCCGTGGGCGTGTCCGGAAAAAATAAAATCGGGTTTTTTGTCGTCCGTTACCGAGGCGTAGTCTTCGACGAGTTCCGGACGGTGCGCAAGAAGAATTTTTAGGTCGCTTTCTCGTATTTGCGCCCAGTTTTTCACGCGTTTGTCGTACGGATACGCGTCGCTCAGTCCGATTACCGCAAGTCTACCGCCTTCGACGGGTACGAACTCCGCTTTGTTGTCGAGCGCGATTACGCCGCTTTCCGCGGTAACTTCGATAAAATAGTCGAGGAGCGGACTGCCTATTTCGTGATTGCCGATTACCAGATAGCAACGCGCGATTTTTGCGAGCGCGGCGAAAAATTTTCCGAGCGAAATTACGTCCTCTTTATCTCCGTCGTCGTCGAGCATATCGCCCGTCAACGCGATGACGTCGGGGTTTACGCTCTTTACCGCGTCAAGTATCTCGGTTAATTCTACGCCGTTAAAAGGAAAATGCAAGTCGCTTATATGCGCTATTTTTAAGGAAACTTTTTTATTCGTGGAAAAAACCAACGTTTCGCAGTCCAGGTCTTGGCTCGCAACGTACCCGACCGAAGCCGTTACGCATACCGCCACGATTATCGTCAATAATACTATTACCGCAACTTTCATACTATTAGTTTATTGCGCGGTTATAAAAATTTGTCTTTTTATAAAAAACCTGTTGCCAAAATCGATTTTTGTGCTATAATACATTTAGCACTCAAAAGGTGCGACTGCTAATTTCAGTAAAAAAACATATATAGAACGGAGGCGTTTATGAAAAAATTTAAGACGGAATCGCAGAAGATTCTCGATTTGATGATTAACTCGATTTATACGCACAAAGAGATATTTATAAGAGAGTTATTGAGTAACGCAAGCGACGCTATCGATAAACTGTATTATAAGTCTCTTACCGACGGAATAAGCGGACTAGCGAGGGAAGATTTCCGTATCGAGATAGTAGCGGACAAGGTCAGCCGTACGCTTACGATTAAAGATAACGGTATCGGCATGTCGGAAGAAGAACTCGACAAGAATCTCGGCGTTATCGCGCGTAGCGGATCGAGAGAATTCAAAGAAAGCAACGACAAAAACGAAGAGATTAACATAATCGGACAGTTCGGCGTGGGCTTCTATTCCGCATTTATGGTAAGCGATAAGGTAGAAGTTATCAGCAAAAAATACGGCGAAGACGAGGCGCACGTTTGGACAAGCAACGGCAGCGACGGATATGAGATAAAGAGCGCGGAAAGAGACGGCAACGGTACGACGATAATAATGCATTTACGCAATGATACCGAGGACGAAAACTATTCCGAGTTCCTTGACGAATACGAAATTAAGCGTCTTGTGAAGAAGTACAGCGATTATATTCGTTATCCTATCGTAATGAACGTGGAAAAGACCAAAACCGAGGGCGAAAACACAGAAACGTATCGTGAAGACGAAACTCTTAACAGTATGGTGCCTTTGTGGAAAAAGAACAAGAACGAAATAACGAAGGAAGAGTACGACGCCTTTTATAAGGACAATTTTCACGACTACGAAGCGCCGGCTAAGGTCATACATTACTTTGCGGAAGGCAAAGTGGACTATAAGGCTTTACTCTATATTCCCGCCCGTCCCGCATACGATTTTTATACCAAAAACTTTGAAAAGGGCTTAAAACTTTACACGAACGGCGTTTTGATAACCGATTGTTGCAAAGAACTTTTGCCCGACTGTTTCAGTTTCGTAAAGGGTATAGTAGATAGCGACCTTACGCTTAACGTAAGTAGGGAAACCATTCAGCACAACGCGCAACTCAAATTTATTGCGGGCAATATCGAAAAGAAGATAAAGAACGAACTTCTTTCTTTGCAAGCGAACGACAGAGAAACTTACGAGAAGTTTTATAAGGGTTTCGCAAGACAGTTAAAGTACGCGATATACGATAATTGGGGAATGAACAAAGACGCGGTAAAAGACCTCGTTATGTTCCATTCTATTAAAGAAGATAAACTCGTTACGCTTAAAGAATACGTAGAAAAAATGTCCGAAAATCAAAAATTCGTCTATTATGCGACGGGCAATAGCGTGGAATCGATAAAGTCGCTTCCTTTATGCGAGCAAGTGCTGGATAACGGCTATGACATAATCTGTCTGACCGAAGACGTGGACGAATTCGCGTTGAAAATGCTTGGGGAATACGACGGTAAAGAGTTCCGCTCCATATCGGCGTACGACGAAGAGGAGAGCAAAGCGGACGAAGTGGAGAACAAGCCGCTTACCGACCTGATGAAAGACGCGCTCGGCGATAAAGTTACCGGAGTGAGAATTACCAAAAAACTCAAAACGCACCCGGTAGCGATAAGCACCAAGGGCGAACTCAGTATGGAAATGGAGAAAGTTCTTAACCGCGCGCCCGAAGCGCAAGACAGTGTGAAAGCGGAAAAAGTCTTGCTCGTAAACGCCGATCACGCTATTTACGAAACGCTTTGCGCGATGCTGAATAGCGACCCCGAAAAAGTAAAGAAGGTGGCGGAAGTGCTTTACGACCAAGCGCTTCTTATAGAAGGCGCAACGGTAGAGAACCCGACCCGCCTTGCCGAACTCGTTTGCGAACTCATTAACGTAAACAAAGCGGAGTAATCCCCGCCCGCCCGCCCCGATATAAATGAAAAAGGAGTTTTATGAAAATAGCGATTTTTTCCGATTTCCACGGTCAAACGGACGCTTACGAACGCTTTAGCGAACTCGTTAAAGAAGAGAAACCCGACAAAATAGTTTTACTCGGAGATATGACGAACAAGGACGGCGATATCTCCGCGGCAAGACTTACTATGGCGAACGTGTACGTTCCCATGATTATGGTCGAGGGCAACTGCGACGTACGCGGAATAGACGAAAAAATCGGCGTGACTTGCCCCGGGTATACATATTTAATCGAGGACGGCGAGAGAAAACTCCTTTTTGCGCACGGGCATACCGTCAATTCGGGTTGTTTACCGAGTTTTATGGGCAAGGGCGACGCGTTCTTTTTCGGGCATTTGCATTTCCCGGAAATAAGCATAGTGAGAGGCGTGGCGTGCGTGTGCGTAGGCAGTATGAGCAGACCGCGAGCGGGCGCGCCTACTTGTTACGCCGTTTACGAAGGCGGCGTTATCACGGTAAAGAACGCTTTAACCAAAGAAACCGTAACCGAGATAAAACTCTGATAAATACTCCAAAAAAAGGAGCCGAGTTATGAAGAAAATAGTGTTTGTTTGTCACGGCAACATTTGTCGTTCGCCGGCGGCGGAATTCGTTTTCAAAGAGATTATAAAAAAGGCGCGTAAAGAAAGAGAATACGAAGTTATTTCTCGCGCGACGACGACCGAGGGCGGAGGCGGAAGAATCTATCCGCCTATGCGCGAAGAACTGAAAAAGCGAGGGATACCGTTCGATATAAATAGGCGCGCGCAAAAGATTTCCGCTCGCGAATACGAGGAAAACGACTTTGTGGTCTGTATGGACAATCGCAACTTACAGTATCTCGATTCTATGTTCGGGAAACCCAAACAAGGCAAAGTGTATAAACTTCTCGATTTTACCGATTCGCCTCGCGACGTTGCCGACCCGTATTATTCGGACGACTACGAGGGCGCGCTTAACGATATAATCGTCGGGTGCGAAGCGTTTTTTAAGTATCTCGAGAAATAGATTAAAAGATAAAGCCGCGCATTAAAAAGCGCGGCTATTTATTTTTCGATAGTTTTCGATTCGTCCGGTTCGGTGGCTGAATCCGAACCGGGAAGATTTTCGGCGGAGCCCGTTAAAGACGACGGTTGTGCGGAAATCAAGGCGTCTGCCGGCGAACCGAGGTCGGGAGCGGCGGCGAGCATTTTCGGTTTTTCCCTTTTATAGATTATTATCATTATTATACCGTCTACGACGATATTGAGTATCCAACTTATCGGCCAACTGAGATAGAGCGTTTGCGGCGAGGGATAGGCTTTGCAAGCGGTGTATATCCATACGATACGGAACACGCAAATACAGAAGAAATTGGCGACCATAGGCGTGAAAGAATAACCCATACCGCGCATGCAACCTACTAATACTTCCACGATACCGCACACGAAATAGATAGGCAAAATTACTTTCATTCTGTCGCAAGCGTATTGAATAACAACGGGGTCGGTCGTGTAGAGTTTTGCGATATACTTTCCGAGCGTGAGCAGTAAAGCCGTCCAAACTACGCTTATCACGAAAATCATAACGGAAGCGAGCGCGGCGGTTCTCTTTATTCTATCCGGTTTTTTCGCGCCGTAGTTTTGCCCGGCGAAAGTTACCGTCGCGTTGGAAACGGCGTTCATCGAAGTGTAAACGAAGCCTTCGAGGTTGCTTCCCGTAGAACTTCCCGCAACGAGCGAGTACCCGAATACGTTAAGGTTCGTCTGAATCAGCACGTTCGCGATAGAGAAGAACGAGTTAAGAATACCGCTCGGCAAACCCACGCGCAAGACTTGCAGAAATTCTTTTTTATGAATACGAAGTTTTTTGAGGTCGAGTTTGCAGTAGCCTTTTTCTCTTAACAAGGTAAAGACGAGCATTGTGCAAGAAAGATATTGACTTACGATAGTGGCGATAGCGACGCCTTTTACGTCGAGTTTGCAAACGATAACGAATATAAGATTAAGACAAACGTTGACTACGCCCGCAATGAAAAGGTAAATAAGCGGACGGGCGGTATCGCCTTTCGCTCTAAGAATGGACGCGCCGAAATTGTATAACACGGCGGCGGGAGTGCCGATAAAGTAAATGAACAAATAATCGGTCGCTTTGTCCAAAATCTCGGGGTCGGTTTTCATCCAAACGAGGAAATATTTAGCGCAAAAAACGCCGATAAGCGCGACGGTAACGCCGCCGATAAGCGCGATTAAAACGGACGTGTGCAAAGTTCTTTGCGCGCGACCTTCGTCGTTACTGCCGATGGCTTGGCTCATGACCACGTTAGTACCGATGGATAAGCCGATAACCACGTTGACGATT
The DNA here is from genome assembly GCA_934296355.1 of uncultured Clostridia bacterium. GTDB lineage: Bacteria > Bacillota > Clostridia > Christensenellales > DTU072 > CAG-1782. The sequence goes on along the minus strand of CAKRAY010000001.1, from coordinate 48,395 downwards.
AAGTTAATAAGCGCGACGTTTGAAGAAACTGCGGCGAGAGATTGCGTGCTTGTTTCGGAAAATTGTCCGATGACGATTAAGTCCGCGGCGTTAAACAGTAATTGCAGTATTCCCGAAAACGCGAGAGGCAACGAAACCGCTATCAACTTTTTCAGCAGCGGTCCGCTCGTCATATCCATATCTTTATGTTTGAATCCAACGTGATGAGACGTTATACTTTTCATTTTTCTCCGTACAGTATTTATTCGATTGTTATCTTATAGCATATAACTTAATTATTACCTTATATAAAAGCCGAATATATTGTATCACTTACCGATTAAAAGTCAAACGATAAACGGGGGGATAGGGGGCAATTTTTAATTTGCGAAAGGCAAGGTTTTTTTGAAGAAAAAGGCAAATAGCCGCTGCGTTTTTTGCGCGATATAAAAAGTCGTAAAAAAAATATAAAACGTGCGCGTTTCGTAAGCGTGTGAGCAACGGAAGCGTGTGACGCTTCACCCAAGTTACGCGAATAGACTTTATTTTTTGATAAGTAAATAGCCGCGGAAGCATACTGCCGTAGCCTTATCGTTCAACCGGGTTGCAATGCGTTAAGAAGAGATGTTGTGACTGCCGGATGGTGTATAACGCTATTTCTCGTCGGGATTTTCGCCGGTCGGGAGCGTTTTTTCGGAAAGTTTCGTTTTTACTCCGTCGGGGCGGACTACGTAGGTGTTGTCGAGTTCGCTTTTCAAATTGCCTACCACGCTGTCTATGTACTCGCGGCGCAAGGCGGCTTGCTCTTTTTTCTCGTCTTCGGTTAAACCCACTTCGCGCTGCTTCTTGGCAAGTTCGTTAATTCTTTTAAGGTTAATCATAGGTCTTGTTTTTTCTTAATGCGCTCCGAAAAGAGGTTGCTTTTCAGGCAACCTCTTTTCAAAAACGGCGAATTCTTTTTAGTATTAGTCGTCTTTTCTGTCGGCAAGCGCTTTGTAACCTTCGTAACGAGCCTTGGCTTGTTCTTCGTTGATTTCAAAGAGTTTATCCGCTTGCGCGGGGAAGAGTTTCTTCAAACTTGCGTAACGGTTCTCGCTGAGTAAGAACGTTCTGTAGTCCGCGACGGGTTCTTTGCTGTCGAGAGAGAAGGGATTCTTGCCCGCTTCTTCGAGTTCGGGGTTGAATCTATAGAGTTGCCAATATCCGCAATCTACCGCTTTTTTCATTTCTCCGATAGAACCGCTCATATTGATACCGTGGTTGATACAAGGCGCGTAGCAAATAACGAGCGAGGGTCCGTTGTACGCTTCCGCTTCTTTGAGCGCCTTAACGGCTTGAGCCATATTCGCGCCGAGGGAGATTTGCGCTACGTATACGTAACCGTAACTCATAGCCATCATACCGAGGTCTTTCTTCTTGGTTCTCTTTCCGCTTGCGGCGAATTTCGCGATAGATCCGGTAGGAGTGGACTTACTTGCTTGACCGCCGGTGTTACTGTAAACTTCGGTGTCGAGTACGAGGATGTTTACGTTCTCGTTCATGGCGAGTACGTGGTCTACGCCGCCGTAACCGATATCGTAAGCCCAACCGTCGCCGCCGAATATCCAAATAGATTTCTTAACGAGGCAGTCCGCGTTGCGCTTGATTTCGTCCATGATTTCCGGACAAGCCGTTTCTTCCGCGAGAGCGGCGATAACGTGTTCTGCCGCGACTTTGCTCTTTTCGGTGTCGTTTTTGCCGGCAATCCATTCCGAGAACGCCGCGCTGGTCTTTTCGTTAACGCTGTCGAACGCCGCGCGCATATCTTCTTCGATTTTCGCTCTTCTTTGGCTTACGGCGAGATTCATACCGTAACCGAATTCGGCGTTGTCTTCGAAGAGGGAGTTAGCCCATGCGGGACCGTGACCCTTGTCGTTAACGGTGTAAGGACAGGTAGGAGCGGAACCGCCGTAGATGGAAGAACATCCGGTAGCGTTGGCGACTATCATTCTGTCACCGAAGAGTTGCGTAACGAGTTTTACGTAAGGAGTTTCTCCGCAACCCGCGCACGCGCCGCTGAATTCGAAGAGAGGTTTGTTGAACTGGCTTCCCTTCGGGCTGTCTTCTTTATATACTTTGTCGTTTTCGGGTAAGGTTTCGAAGTATTCCCAGTTCTTTTCTTCTTGCTCGATTGCGTGAGCGACGGGAATCATCGTGAGAGCCTTTTCTTTTGCGGGACATACGTTCGCGCAAGATCCGCATCCGGTACAGTCGTACGGGCTTACTTGGATTCTGTACTTGTAGCCCTTATATCCGATAGCGTCTTTTACTAAGAAGCTTTCGGGAGCTCCGGCAAGTTGTTCGGGAGTTTTGAGCGAAGGACGGATAGCCGCGTGAGGACATACGAGAGAGCATTGGTTACATTGAATACACTTCGTGATATCCCATACGGGAACTTTAACCGCGATACCGCGCTTTTCGTATTGAGTGGTGCCTACGGGTACTACGCCGTCGGGACTGAACGCGCTTACGGGGAGTTTGTCGCCTTGTTGGTTAAGAACGGGGTTGATGATGTTCTTGAAATAGTCCGTTCCCTTAACTTCTACCATGGGCGCGCCTTCGGTGGTCGTAGCCCAAGATTCGGGATATTTAACTTCTTTGAGGTTAGCGATCGCTCCGTCGACCGCCGCGTAGTTCATGTTTACTACAGCGTCGCCTTTCTTGCCGTAGGTCTTCTTGATCGCTTGCTTCATATATTCTTCCGCTTGGTCGTAGGGGATAACTTCGGTAAGTTTGAAGAACGCCGCTTGCATAACGGTGTTTACGCCCTTCGTCGCGCCGATGGAAGCGATAACCTTGTTACCGTCGAGGGTATAGAACTTGATATGCTTCTTAGCGATGGCGTTTTTAACCGACGCGGGAAGTTCTCTGTCCATTTCTTCGGGTTCCCAAATGCTGTTCAATAAGAACGTGCCGCCTTCTTTGAGGTCGGAGAGCATATCGTAACGATAGATATAACTCGGGCAGTGGCAAGCCACGAAGTCCGCGTTGTCGATGAGGTAAGAACTCTTTATGGGCGTGTCGCCGAAACGCAAGTGAGAAATCGTGATACCGCCGCTCTTCTTACTGTCGTAGTGGAAGTAGCCTTGAGCGTATTTTTCGGTGTGGTCGCCGATGATTTTAATGGAGTTCTTGTTCGCGCCTACCGTACCGTCGCTGCCTAAGCCGTAGAACTTACAGCAAATGCTGCCCGCGGGAGCGGCGTCGATGGGTTTGTCCATAGGAAGGGAAGTGAACGTAACGTCGTCTACGATACCTACGGTGAAGTGGTCTTTGTTCGCTCCGCCCATATTCTCGTAAATGCCGTAAATCATCGTGGGGTTGAACTCTTTGCTACCCATTCCGTAACGTCCGCCGAGGATAACGTAATTCTTATCTTTGAGCGCGGTGCAAACGTCGAGGTAAAGAGGTTCGCCTAACGAACCGGGTTCTTTCGTTCTGTCAAGCACGCTGATGTATTTGCAGGTGGCGGGAATCGCTTCGATAAGTTTGTCCGCTCTGAAAGGACGATAAAGTCTGACTTTGATAAGACCTACTTTGCCGCCGCGAGCGTTGATATAATCGACGGTTTCTTCCGCGGCTTCGCAGCCCGAACCCATCATGATTATCACTTTTTCCGCGTCCTTCGCGCCGTAGTAATCGAAAAGATTGTACTTTCTGCCGGTAATGCTTTCGACTTGCTTCATGCAAGTTTCTACGATTTCGGGAACGGCGTCATAGTAAGCGTTGCACGCTTCTCTGTTTTGGAAGTAGATATCGCCGTTTTGCGCGGTGCCTTTTTGAACGGGGTGCTCGGGATTGAGCGCGCGTTTTTTGAAGTCCTCGATGTCTTTCATATCGACGAGTTTCTTCATGTCTTCGTAGTCGATAACGTCGATTTTGCTTACTTCGTGGCTGGTACGGAAACCGTCGAAGAAGTGTAAGAAAGGAACTTTGCTCTTAAGGGTGGCGAGGTGCGCTACCAAAGCAAGGTCCATAACTTCTTGTACGGAGTTACTGCAAAGCATTGCGAAACCGGTTTGACGGCAAGCCATAACGTCCGCGTGGTCTCCGAAAATGTTAAGGGCGTGAGCGGCAAGCGCGCGAGCCGAAACGTGGAATACGCAGGGCATAAGTTCGCCGGCGATTTTATACATATTCGGAATCATAAGCAACAAGCCTTGAGAAGCGGTAAACGTGGTGGTTAAAGCGCCCGCGCAAAGCGCGCCGTGAACTGCGCCCGCAGCGCCCGCTTCGGATTGCATTTCCGCCATACGAAGTTGCTGACCGAACATATTCTTCCTGCCTTGCGCGGACCACTCGTCGGCATTTTCCGCCATAGGAGAAGAAGGTGTGATCGGGTAAATAGCGGCTACTTCACTAAACGCATAAGCGACGTGAGCGGCGGCTGTATTACCGTCAATTGTCATTTTCTTACTCATTTGAACCTCCAATTAGTATTGTCAAATTTTTAATTTCTGTATTTTTAATTCGACCGAATAAATCGATCCTAATTATTATACATAAAAACAATTATTAAGTCAATAGTTGGAAGCGTCCCATGCACGTTTATTTGCGCCACAAAAAAGCAACGTACGCACGTTGCATCGCAATTATGCGAAAGCGTATGACGATAGATTGTTTTACAGCAATTGGATTTTCTATAAGAATGAAAAAAAGTTATTTTTCTAATATTCCAGTCAACATTCGGTGGCAAGAGATGTCGTTGGCGCGCTTATTCGCGGCTATATTCTTAATAAACGATGACAAAAAATTCGCGAAATTGCGATGCAACGCGCGGGCGTTGCCGCTCGGTTTTCGCAAGAAATCAACGCATCTGTGCCACTTCCGATAATATTATCCGCAAATCGAGAACGAGAATTTTTTGCGCGAAAACCGCCAAGAAACAAAATATAAGGTTTCCTTAAATCACAAAACGGAATACTAAACTACGCAGTTACGCAAAAGCGTGTGAGCAACGGAAGCGTGTGACGCTTCACCCAATCTACGCGAATTGACAGTATTCTTCAATAAGCATATAGCCGCACATAAACATTTATCTAAAAAATGAAAAAAGATTTACGGTATAATACGAAAATACGAAAACGACGCTTTTGCAACGTACGCACGTTGCATCGCAGTTACGCGAATGAGCCGTGTATGTTAATAGCCATATAGCCGCAAATAAACTTTTATCTAAAAAAGAGAAAAGGTTTATGTCAAAATACGAAATTGTGGAAATGACACTTTTCACAATTTCCCCTTAGGGGGATATAGTAAGGGGGAAAGCCTTGCGAACTTAGATAACAAGCCGTAAGGTACGTAACGGCTTCCTTATTAGTCGGTACCAAGGGGGAAACAAATGGAATTACACAAAGAAAGAGGTTGCTTGGCGACCTCTTTTGACTGTAATGCAATGCCCCCTTGCGACTGGTACCGATAAATATGTCGGTATTGACATTTTCTCCATATAAGGTTATAATAGCGTAGTCAAAAACTTTTTTATATAATAAAGGAGAGTTCAGTAAATGAAAACCTTATCGAAGAATTTGTCGAAAGTTCTCGTTGCGGTCGTTATCGTACTCGCGCTCGGTTTTATGCTCGGCATCGGCTTGGCGGGAGCGGAAGCGAACGCGGCGGCAAGCGACAAAACGGTAACTGTTAAGGTTGCGCAACTTTCGGACACGCACGTTTTGCCGACGAAGCTCTGCAATCCTTATTCCGAGGCTTTTAAGAAAGCGAACAACGGTACGAAATTGCTTAACCAAAGCGAAGCGGCTTTCGAAACAGCGCTTAACCAAATTTACCTTCAAGCGTTAGAGGGCGAAGCGCCGACGTACATTATCATTACGGGCGATTTGACGAGCGACGGCGAGGTGGAAGCGAATAAATACTTAGCGAAGACCCTTACCGACTTCACTCGCGCCATGAGAGCCGTCAACGGATACGAAAAGTTCCAAGTTTTGGTAACTCCCGGTAACCACGACTTGTACAACGACGGAAGTAAGACCTTTATGCCGTCCGAGGAAGAACTTGCCGGCAAGACCCCCGAAGAAGCGGAAGAGATTATCAGAAACTATCCCGAAACGAGCGTCGCCACCACTACGGCGAAAGACTTTTTCGAGATTTACAAAGATTTCGGATATTGTAACTGCGACGGTAGAAAAGAGGGTCGTCACGACGCGACTTGCGGAATGGCGGAAGGCACCAAACTTACCTACTTCTACGAGAGCGAAGATTGGTACACCGATAAGAACCCGGTAAGAACGAATACCGCAAGCGGCGTTAAATACGAAGGTTTCGACACCGAAAAACCCACCGCCGAGGAGCAAAAAGCGTTCAAGGAAAGCAATAAAGATTTCGAATACCTGGCAAGAGCGGGTAAAATCGGTATCAACTCGTTCGTAGCCGAATTTGCCGACGGCGTAGTGTTCTTGAGCGTTGACGCAAACGCGAGAAACTACGTGGGAGAGGAGAAAAGCAATTTCGCCGCCATGGGCTGGGACGAAACCACCGGCGGTATGGTTCCTCGTAACGTTTTACGTTGGTTATTGAAAGAAACCGACAGAATTAAAACAGCGAACGACGAAGCGTTTTTCTTTTTAAGCAGTCACTTCAACCTCGGACCGCACTTCAAAGGACAAGACGAAGTAATAAGTTTGTTCGTTCTCGATAACTGGGAACAGTTTACTTCTTCCATGGCTAACGCCGGAGTAAGATACGCGTTCTCGGGGCATCAACATTCCAGCGATATTTGGAACTACGTTACTCAAGAAGGCAACGTAATGTACGACTTCGAATCCGGCTCGCTTATTTCCTACGGTTCTTCTTACAAAGAAGTAACGTTTAACAGAGAGTGGAAAAACGGCGCGTACAGCGAAACTTGCCGTAGCAACATCATAGAACTTATGGGCAACAACGCCGACGAAAACAACCCCGTGTTCTATTACGACCAATACGTTCTTTCCGCGGAAACCGCAGGTAAGGAAGTGCTTGGCGACGAAGGCAGCGGCAACGTGGTCGCTTCCTGGCTTATTCCCGACGCGGAAAACGATTGGGATACGACCCGCCTTTACGGACTCGACGCGCTTACGCTCGTTAAAGTTCCTTGCCTTAACAACGCCGGCGAACCCACGACCATAGGCGATTATCTCGCCGAAGGACTTTCGGGAATGATAAGCGGTATGGCGAAGAGTTACGTCAACGACGGACTTTACGATATGTTGCGCGGGTTTATAAATAAACTCGGTCAAGAAAATGGCGATTTCGCATTCACGAAAGCGGTCGTAAGCGAGCTTATCGACGGACTCGAAACGCTCGACTTATATAAATTAACCGCGAACAAGGACTACACGGCGTTCACGATGAGCGCGGAACCGCAAAAAGGCTATCACTTGGTAGAATTTGCGGAAGACCTCGTAGATTATCTTTTCAATTACGACTTTTCTTACGGACAAGTAGAGGGCAAGTTAAAAGCGACGCAACTCTTAGTCGAAGTATACGCGGGACACTTATCCGGCGCGGCTAAGAACGTTTCGGACGAAATCAAACCCCTTCTCGAAAATCTTAGAAACGGCGGCTTTATGCGTTTCCTCATCAACACTCTTATGGATTCGGTTATGCCGCAGTTAGAACTCATTCTCGACGCGCCTATCAGAGTTGCCGAAACCGCGCCCGCAATACCCGAGGGTAAAGGCTTCGACGTCGCGGCGGCGTTGAAAACGAAGGGTAAAGGCACCGTCGACAATATAATAAAAGCGGTAGTTAACGAGTATGCGTTTACCGAAAAAGATTCCGACGGACACAGTTCGGTAAATCTCTTATTGAAGAGCCTCTCGACTATCGTTAAAGACGTGTTGACGACTAATCCGAAAGAGTTGAAAGGAACGTTAAAGACCATCGCGCAAGTCGCGCAAAACGCGTTGAAAAACTTCCCGTCCATAGCGAAGTACGCGGACTTAGGACTTAACTATCTTAACAAGTATTTCGAAAAAGGTTCTTTATCGCAGATTTTACAAGAAGAACTTCTCGACAAGTACGTTACCGACGCGTTCTGCAAGAATATCGGCGAGTATGGCGCGTACTTGATTGCCAACTTTATGATTGACGATATCCCGGACGGAGCGCATTGGGACCCCGAAAAGAATAAATTCGTGCAAGCGGCTACCGTTCCCGAAAAAGATTTCGTAGTTACTTGCGTGAGAGAAAACGGTAGAGAATGGCTGCAAGGCAAGTATTCTTACTATTGCGACGCAAACGGCAACGACAAACTTACCGTAACGCCCACGAGAGAAAACGGTATGCTCCCCGGCTTGATAAGCGTTTCTTACAGCGGCGACGTCACTTCCAACAAGAAGATTCAATGGTTCACTTCTATCGAAAGCAACGTTTTCGATAAAAACGCCGCGGGAGAATACGAATATTCCGTTCCCGAAAGTTATATTAAATATTCCGCTAAAGCGGATATGTCCGACGCTAGCGTAATTAAAGTAAGCGGCGAAAACGTAGAAAGAGAATTGCCGACCATCGACCTCGGTATAATCTACTTCAATTTAAGCCACCGTTACAAACTTTATAATAAGTACACGGCAGAACTCACCGACCTTACGCCCGGCACGACCTATTATTACTCGGTAGGAAGCGACAAATACGGCTGGACGAAACCCGCGATGTTCGCTACCGCTAAAGCAAGCGGCGGATTCGCTTTCACGGCGATTACCGACGTTCAAGGCTCGGTAGAAAAGAACTATATCGACAGTTACGGCAACCTTAAAAAGGCGGTAGGAAGCGGAACCGACTTCATACTTTCTTGCGGCGATAACGTAGATAACGGTAAGAACATTATGCAATATACTTGGTGGTTAGACGGTCAATCGGACGTTTGGACGAACAACACGCTCGTTACGCTTGCCGGAAACCATGAAAAGAAGAACTACTCTTTATCGAGCGTAATCGCTACGCCCGACGAAGCGATAATCAACGAAACGGGTTACTATTACTCCTACGATTATCAAAACGTACACTTCGTCATTCTCGACACCAACGATTTAGGCGCGGACAACGCGTTAAGCGCGGCGCAAACCGAATGGCTTGTAGCCGACCTTAAAAAGGCGAACGAGAGCGAAAAAATCGACTTTATCGTAGTTTCCTTACATAAAGGTCCGTATACCGCCGGCAGTCACGCGTTCGACGAGGACGTTATCGCGTTAAGACATCAACTTACGCCTATCTTTGCCGATAACAACGTCGACCTCGTATTGCAAGGACACGACCACACCTATTCGGTCAGCGAAAGACTGGACAGAGAGGGTAAGAAGTCCGATAACGGAGTTCTTTATATCAACCTCGGCACGATGGGCGACAAGTATTACAACTACATTTACAGCGACGAAGTAAGCATAATCAAGCGTACTTCCGTAGACCCGAGAATTGCGTCCTACCTTACCGAAGACGGATATCTCGAACTTACCGAAACGCCTTGTTTCTTGAAAGTCGAAGTCGACGGAAAGAAGTTCGTCGTTAAGTCCTACACTATCGTAAACGGCGAAGAAGTGCTTGTAGACGATATAGACCTCTCTAAGGGCGGTTCGCTTTCTACCGGAGCGATAGTAGGTATTACCGTTGCGGCAGTGGCGGTCGCGGCAATAGTCGTTCTCGTAATCGTATTCGCGGTAAGCAAAAAGAAAAAGAAAATCGCATAAGGAACGAGAAAAAATGGTTAGGTCATTCAGAAAAAAGAATCGCAAAGGTAAAATCGTAGGTATAACGATAGCGGTCGTCATACTTGCCGCGCTTCTTATTAACGTGATAATTCTTCCGCTTACCGCCGAAAAATCGCGCGTAAAGGAATTAAGAACGGATTTCGATAACGCCTACATAAACGCGAACAAAACCGACGTCTCCGCCCACCGCGCAGGTGGCGGAGAAGCGCCGGAAGAAACGCTGAGCGCGTTCAAACTCTGTATGGAAAACGGCGAATACAAAGTAGACATACTCGAATTCGACCTACATATAACCAAGGACGGAGAACTGATTCTTCTCCACGACGATACCCTTGATAGAACCTCCGACGCGGTAGAAGTTTTCGGAAAAAAGAAAAACAAAGCGAGCGACTACACCTACGAAGAGATTTACGCGCTCAATATGGGCGAAAACTTCGTTTCTCCGAGCGGCGAAACGCCGTATAAAGGTTTGCGCGGCGAGGCGGTTCCCGAGGAAGTAAGAGTTTTATCTTTAGATAAAATACTTACCTATCTCGAAAAAGGGGTCAGACCCGACGGTACGCTTAAATATATTATCGAAATAAAAGACAGCGACGAAAAAGGCGAAAAAGCGATGGATAAACTCTACGAAAAAATGGTAGAGTACAATATTCTCGACCGCACCATAGTAGGCACGTTCCACGGCGACGTAAGTAAGTATATCGACAAAAAATACGGCGATAAAGTTACCCGTTCGGCGGGAATAGCGGAAGTTCTCGGCTTTTATATGTCGTTCCTTTACGGCGCGAAACTCGGCGAAGTCAATTATAAGGTATTGCAAATACCGTATAAAGCGTTCGTTTGGAACTTAGGCACCAAAGCCTTCATAGACTACGCGCATAAATACAATATCGCCGTACAGTACTGGACGATAAACGACGCCGACGACGTGAAAACGCTCGTAAAAAACGGCGCGGACGCGATAATGACCGATTATCCGAGTATGGCGTATAACGAAATTAACTAAATGAAGCGTGTGAGCAACGTACGCACGGAAGCGTATGACGGCAACGTACGCACGTTGCATCGCAGTTACTCTTTGATAAGCGTATAGCCGCGTATATGTATGTTAGCGTAGCCTTACTTATAGCGAGTTATATCGCCTTTCGGCGAGTTAAGGATTTATTTAATATAATTGCTAACCATAACTTTGACTGCAAGTCAAGATATGACTTTTAGATTTATCTAAAAATATCACTGTCTACAACGTAGACAATCTCGCTATTTGCAAAGCAAAAACATTGCCGTTTGGCGCAAATAAAAAAACAGAGGCAATAACCTCTGTTTTTTTTGTTGTTTTTGCATCCTGCTTATTTGCGGGAGCGACGTGCATCGGACACTCCCTTATTTGCAAAGAAAGATTATTATTCTTCGCTGATTGCTTCGTTGGGGCAAACGTCCGCGCAACTTCCGCAGCTGAGGCAAGCGTCAGCGTCGATAACGTATCTGTCCGCGCCTTCGCTGATTGCGCCTACGGGGCAAGTATCCGCGCATGCGCCACAACTAATGCACTTATCACCAATTACATATGCCATAGTACGATATTCTCCTTTTATATTTTTTTAATATTTTAGGACGGTGTTTGCCGCCGATATTATTCTTTTTTCGATTACTTTAAGTATAACATTACGCTAAACGATTTGTCAACATAATTATGCGAGAGAGAAAGCGTTCCTTACACATTTATTTGCGTTAAAAAAACGCGCGTCTAAGTCGTTTCCCGGCGATAGCGGAGCGAAAACGTACGGTTATTTAGGCGGATACTCGTAAAAACGACACTCTATGTTCGCGTTAAAAAGTTTTCTCGTTTTGTCGCATTTTTTGCCGAAATATTTTTCGAATTGCGGCGCGGCGGTAATTACGTACATGCCCCAGTTATCCAGATTGCGCCATACCGAGCCGAGTACTCCGTATAGTTCGTTCGCCTTTTTTAGGTCGAGCAAACGCTCTCCGTACGGGGGATTGGTTACTATGTAACCGCCCTTGTAACGCGAAGAAAACTTGCTTACGTCTTGGACTTGCAAATGCACGTAATCGCTTACGCCCGCGCGCATAGCGTGGCGAGAGGCGAGCGAAACGGCGTTTTTATCTATATCGAAGCCGTACATTCTCAGTTGCACGTCGGTTTTTACGGCGGCTTTAGCCATTTCGAGGGCGGTACGGTAATGCGCGTTTCCGTCGAGGAAATCCCAAGAGGCGTAATCGAACGCGCGGTCTATTCCGGGCGCGATTCCGAGCGCTTTTCGCGCCGCTTCGATAACTATCGTTCCCGAACCGCAAAACGGGTCGCAAAACGCCCTATCGGGAGTGAAACCGCTTAAATCAATCAACGCGCAAGCGAGAGTTTCTTTAATCGGCGCTTCGCCCACAAGGTCGCGATAACCGCGTTTATGCAAACCCGCTCCCGAAGTGTCGAGCGCGAGCGTGACGACGTTTTCGTTGATAAAAAACTCCACTCTGTAAGTTTCTCCGTTTTCGGGAAAGGAAGAGCGGCGATATTTTTCGCTTAGACAACGTAAAATCGCTTTTTTTACGATACTGCAACAACTGTTTATATGGAAAAGCTGACTTTTTTTACTCTTGCCGTTGACGAGAATACGCGCGTTGAACGGCAGTATGTCCGACCACGGATAAGCCTTTACTTTGTCGAAAAGTTCGTCGAAAGAAAGCGCGTCGAACGTGTCGAGCGCCAGTAAAACGCGTTCTCCCGTGCGCAAAAACATATTGAGTACGGCAATATCCTCCGCCGTGCCGAGGAGAGTTATTTTTCCGTCGTTCGCTTTGGGCGCAACGAAACCGAGGTCGCGGAGTTCCTTTTTCGTCACGCTTTCCACGCCCGCGGCGCAAGTCACGATAATTTGCTGTTTTTCCATAGCGTTATTGTACGAAAACTTTTCGCGTTAGTCAATCGTTTAGGAGCGGAAGCGTGTGACGGCAACGTACGCACGTTGCATCGCATTTTCGCGGAAGCGTGTGACGCTTCACCCAAGTTACGCGAATAAGCCGAGTACGTTAATAAGCATATAGCCGCGGCAACGTACGCACGTTGCATCGCAGTTACGCGAATGAGCCGTGTACGTTAATAATCGTATAGCCGCGGAAGCGTATGATATCGCCCTATGGCGGTTATATTTGCCTTACAGCGAGTTAAGGATTTATTTAATATGATTTCTAACCATAACTTTGACTGCGAGTCAAAATATAACTTTTGGATTTATCTGAAAATATCACTAATCGCGCCGCATACCTAACCGAACGCAACGCTTCGGTACGCTTGAATATTTACCGAAAATAGGTTATACTTAACGGGAAAAACAGAAAGAGAGGCTTTTTATGGCGAAATACAAGCAAGACGATATCGTAAAAGTGAAAATCGCTTCTTTCGGAATGGACGGAGAGGGCGTGGCGAGAGAGGACGAGTTCGTTTTTTTCGTACCGTTCGCTTTGCCGGGAGAAGAAGTGTCTTGTAAGGTCACTTATGTGAAAAAAAACCTTGTTTTTGCCGAACTTAAAGAGGTTCTTACGCCGAGCGCAAGCCGAGTTAAACCGCCGTGCAACCGTTTCGTAAGATGCGGCGGTTGCGACCTTATGCACCTAAAATATTCCGAGCAACTCGAATTAAAACGCGCTAACGTCGCCAATCTTTTTCGTAAAAACGCGGGGTTAGACGTCGTCGTCGCGCCCACCGTTCCTTGTTCTACGCCGCAAGGGTACAGAAACAAAATTCAACTGCCGTTCGGCACGGTAAACGGCAAAGTCGCAATGGGCTTTTATAGGGAAAACTCGCATAAAATCGTTTCGATAACCAAGTGCTTTTTACACGGCGAATGGGTGGAAAAACTTATTAAAGTTTTTGTAGAGTACGCGCAAAAATACGGCGTTTCCGCTTACGACGACCTTACTAAAAAGGGCGTTTTACGCCATCTCGTAGCAAGGCATATCGACGATAAATACTGTATCGTAGTGGTTACCAACAACTCCGATTTGCCGAAAAAGAAAGAACTCATCGATATGTTGAGAAACGCGATAGGCGACGACTTTTCCTTGTTTTTATCGAAAAAAACCGATTATACTAACGTTATTCTCGGTAAAGAAATGATAGAATTAAAGCATTTTGACTTCATAATCGACGTTTTAGGGGTTAAATTACCGCTGAATCCGTATTCGTTCTTGCAGTTAAACAACGAAATTCGCGACAAGATTTACAACGACGTAATCGAGCGAATTCTCAAAAATTCGGAAGATAAAAAATTACGCGTTTTCGACGCTTACGCGGGCGTAGGCGTTTTGGGCGCGGTACTCGCTAAACGCGGAATGAACGTAACGAATATCGAGATAGTAAAAGAGGCTACCGAGGACGGAATCAGCCTAGCGAAACTTAACGGCATAGAAGATAAAGTGACCGTAATAAACGGCGACGCCGCGGTAAAACTTCCCGAAGCGGTCGCGTCATTGGAAGCGGACGAAGAAGCCGCCGTAATACTCGACCCGCCGCGTAAAGGTTGCGACGAGCGCGTGCTTAAAGCCATAGCCTCGCTTAACGTTCCGCACACGATTTACTATATAAGTTGCAACCCCGCCACGCTTACGCGCGACGTAAAAATATTACTTTCATCGGGCGATTACGCCCTTTCTACGCCCGTTCCTTACGATATGTTCCCGCAAACCAAACACGTGGAAACGTTAGTCGTTCTTTCCCGCAAAACCCCGAACGATAATGTATAGGGGTTAAGGCGAACGGCAAGCAGGCGTTCCTGCTAAAAGAAAAAATGCAAAAAATTTTTTGAAGAAAGCGTAACCTTTTTCCTTTTCGTGCGTCTTATAAGCGAAAGGTACCTAAGAACAACGAAATTTTCCATTGAGGAGGACTTAGAAATGACGAAAAGAAAAATACGAATATTTTTTACGATTGTAGCGGTTACTTTAGCGATTGCCTTGCTATGCGTGGCGTGCGGTAAAGAAGGAAGCGGAACGGAAGGATTCAATATCTCGTCGAGCGAAGCGGGCAAAATCGCCATGGCGCACTTAGGGGTCTCGGAAACCGAAGTAAAGGATACTAAAGTTACCGCAGAAGTAAAACAAGACGGACAGTATTACAGCGTTGAGTTTATGATAGGCAATATTAAGTACGCGTACAAAATCGACCCCGGTAACGGCGCGGTGAAGAGCCTTGCGATTAACGATCAAAACGTGGACGAAAAGAACGCTCCCGTTGCGCCGGTTTTGCCGACGGCGGAGTATATCGGAGAAGAAAAAGCGAAAGAGATAGTTTTCGCGTCGGTCGGATGCGAGGAAAAAGACGTGACCGAATTGGAAGTAGACTTTGACTTCGACGACGGTCAGTATTTATACGAAGTGGAATTCGAGTACAACGGCAGTAAGTACGAGTACGAACTTGTCGCTGCCACGGGAGAAGTTTATAAAGTCGACATTGACGAAATAACCGCCGTGGTTCCCGTACCTTCGGACGAAAGCGTAGAATACATCGGTATCGAGCGAGCGAAAGAGATAGCGATTCTTGACAGCGGGGTCGCGAAAGAAGAGGCTGTTTTTGAAAAAGTCAAGTTCGAAAAAGACCACGGAGCGCATATTTACGAAGTGGAATTTACGGTAAACGGCGCGGAATACGAATATGAAATAAACGCGGTAAGCGGCGCGATTATTAAGAAGGAAACGGACGATAAGTTAGTTAAGCCCGAGAACCCTACGCAAGGCGAAACCATAGGCGCGGAAGAAGCGTTAAAAATCGCGTTTGCTCACGCCGGAGTTAACGAGAGCGAAACGACCGAGCAAGAAACGAAATTAAAGGTCAAAAAGGGTAAGTACGTATACGAGATAGAATTTAAGTCCGGCGCTTACGAATACGAGTATGAAATCGACGCGACGAGCGGAGCGATTATCGAAGTCGAAAAGGAGTTAGACGACTGAACAAATGAAAAGCGACGTAATAGAGGAGTTGTTTTTAAGATACTATAACGACGCGCTATTATACGCTTTATCCTTGACGAAAAATAAGGCGCAAGCGGAAGACGTGGTTTCCGCGGCGTTCTACAAAGCCTTACGCGGCAAGGACGAGGAAATAAAAAACTTCAAGCCGTGGCTAATGAAAGTTTGCAGAAACGTTTGGTTCGACGCGCACCGCCGCCGCAAGCGCGAAGTTAAGTTGACCGATAACATAATCGACGAAAGCGAAAGCGCGATAGAAAAAATAATAAAGGGCGAGAGCCATAAGGCGTTATATAAGGCGATAGATTTGTTGCCCGAGGCGCAAAAAGAGGTTGTGATACTTTTCTACTTCGAGGAGTTGCGAATTAAAGACGTGACGAAAATAGTAGGTAAAAGCGAAGACAGCGTGAAAGTTCTTTTGTATAGAGCGAGAGAAAATCTAAAAACAATATTGGAGACAGGGAAATGAGTTTTGAAAAGATATATGAAAAATATCGTAACGGCACGGCAACCGAGGAAGAGGCGGCTTTGGTAGAAGAAGAGATTGCCAAGGCAAGGAAACTCGGCGAGATACTCGAAACGGGAAGCAGACCCGAAACGGTGCTTACCGAAGCGGACGTGGCAACGGTCAAAAAAGCCAAAAAACGGCATACGCTGAAAACGCTTTTCACGACGATTCTGATCGTTTTCGCCGCAATGGCGATAGTGACGGGCGCGGTACTCGGCGGAGTGTTCGGTACGGCGACAAGCTCGGCAAAAAAGAACGTAAAAGTGGGCGCAGACGAAGCCAAGCAAATTGTTTTGGAGTTCTACAAAAACAACTACACGAAGTCCGGCTCGATGGGCGAACCGTTCGTGAAAGATTTTGAAAGGGACGTCGAGATGACAAAGAACTTAAAAAATTGCTACTACAGGTATACGATAGAAGTTGACCAACCCGGCGGGTATGAAATCGAATTCGAGGTAGACTCTCGTACGGGCATGATAAAAGTCGTCGATTGGGGTAACGACTAATTCGGATGCCTAATAAAAAAAGGTTTAGTGGCTCCGCCGTTAAGGCGGAGCCTTTTCATATACCTATAGGTATATGAAAGACTACGGCGGCTATGAAAAAATACCGCTTTTTTAGCCTACTTACGATAATTTCTTGTTGACCTAACGCCGGTTATAATGTAATATAGTAAAAAAAGAGGTATATTATGAATAATAAAAGAACCGATATGGAATACGCCGAAATGTTTGCGAAAATGCTAAGAGTGCCGACCGTCAGCGGTTGCGACCAGAGTTTGTTTGACGAACTTCACGCCGTTATGCGTGAAATCGCGCCGGATTTTCATAAACTCGACCTTGCCAAACCGCGCAACAACGCGCTTGTTTTTAAGTGGGAGGGCAAAAATCACGACAGACCTATGGTAATAATGGGTCATCAAGACGTCGTGCCGGAAGGCGAGGCGGAGAAGTGGACTTATCCCCCTTACGCGGGACGGATAGAGGACGGCGTTATTTACGGTAGAGGCGCGGTGGACTGCAAGTCGACCGTGTTCGCGAGCATGATGGCTGCGGACGAACTCATTGCCGAAGGCTTCACGCCCGAACAAGACGTTTATTTTTGTTACGGCGACGACGAAGAGATTTTCGGCGGCGGCGCGACCGCGGAAGCGAAATATTTGAGTTCTTTAGGCGTAACCCCTGCGCTCGTTATCGACGAGGGCGGCGGTATGGTAAAACAAAGCGTTGCGCCCGCAATGCTTAAATCGCACGTCGGACTTATCGGAGTTGCCGAAAAAGGCTCCGCCGATTTTCGTTTTCACGCGTACAGCAACGGCGGACACAGTTCTACGCCCAAGCGCGGACAAACCCCTTTCGATAAACTCGCGCGGTTTATGAACTACATAGACACGCACGACGTGTTTAAACGCAAAGTTTTGCCCGTAGTGAAAGAAATGCTTACCGAGGGTTCGAAGTGTTTCAGAAGCAGTTTTATGCACTGGCTCGTCAAACGCGCGTATAGGATAGTGCCTATCGTTTGTAGAGCGTTGCCCGCTATCGCGGGACAAGTCGCGGCGTTTTTCCGCACCACTATGGTGTTTACCATGGCGCAAGGCGCGGAAGTGAGCAACAGTATCCCCGACGACGCGTGGGTACAAGCGAATATCAGATACTTGCCGGGCGAAACCAAGGAGATGTACGTCAAAAAACTAACCAAAATCGGCAAAAAGTTCGACGTAGAAGTGGAAGTGATAGATTCTCGCGAAGCGACTCCGATTGCAAGCACGCAAACGCCCGAATATAAACACGTTTGCGACACGGCAAGAAAAACTTACGGCGAAGATATGGCAATCGCCCCTTACCTCGTGTGCGGCGCGACCGACTGTCGGTATATGCAAGAGATTTGCGAAAACGCGCTGAGATTCACGCCGTTTTTGCTGAGCATAAAAGAAATACAACTTTGTCACGCCTACGACGAGAGAATACCCGTGGTTACGTTGGCGCGCGGCGTTACTTTCTTCAAAAATCTTATAGCGGATTACCGCTGAAAATAAATGTTTCACGTTAAACATCGCGGCGCGAGCCGAAAAACCGCGAATTATAAGCGCGGTTCTTTATTAAACGAACGCTTACGTTAAAGAGTATAGAAAAGACGTAATTCCGGAGTGAAAAAATGAGCAAAATTATTAAAAAAATAAGGTTAAACCCGACCGTCACCGAAATGACGGTGGAAGCGCCGTACGTTGCTAAAAAGGCGCGCGCGGGGCAGTTTATCATACTTCGCGCGAGCGAGGACGGCGAGCGTATTCCGCTTACTATAAGCGATTACGACAGAAGCGCCGGTACGGTGGATATAACTTATCAGATAGTGGGCGCAAGCACGATGGCACTCGACGCGCTTAACGAGGGCGACGATATACCCGATTTTGTCGGACCGCTCGGCAAAGCGACGGAAACCGACGGGTTAAAGAAAGTCGCGGTTGTAGGCGGCGGCGTGGGTTGCGCCATAGCGTACCCCGTAGCCAAGGCGATGAAAGAAAGCGGCGCGGAAGTGCATTTTATCGCCGGGTTTAGAAATAAGGATTTGGTCATTTTTTACGACAAAATGAACGCGGTCGGAGATAAATGCGTGTTTTTGACCGACGACGGCAGTTTCGGAAAGAAAGGTTTGGTAACAGGCGCGCTCGAAGAACTTATTTTAAGCGGCGAAAAGTATGACGAAGTGATTGCTATCGGACCGATAATTATGATGAAATTCGTGGGAATTCTCACGAAAAAATACAATATAAAGACGATTGTCAGTATGAACCCCATAATGATCGACGGTACGGGAATGTGCGGCGGTTGCCGTCTTACCGTGGGCGGAGAAACCAAGTTCGCTTGCGTGGACGGACCCGAATTCGACGCGAGCGAGGTGGACTTCGACGAGGCGATGCGTAGGAACAAGCGTTTCGGAGAGTTCGAAAGACGTAAAAGGGAAGAAGCGTGCAATCTCCTAAAAAAGAAGGAGGAAAATTAGTATGCCGAATATGCAAAAAGAAAAGAATCCGATGCCGAGCAGAAACCCGTCGGAAAGAAGTAAAGACTTCGGAGAGGTCGCTTTGGGTTATACCGAAGAACAAGCGATAAGCGAAGCGGAAAGGTGCTTGAACTGTAAAAATCGTCCGTGTTGCGACGGTTGTCCGGTGAGGGTGCGTATTCCCGAGTTCATAGAAGAGGTGAGAAAGGGCGAGTTCGAAAAGGCTTACGAAATCTTGACTTCGCGTAACGGCTTGCCCGCGATTTGCGGAAGAGTTTGTCCGCAAGAAAAGCAGTGCGAAAGTAAATGCGTGAGAGGAATCAAGGGTATGCCCGTGGGAATCGGGTATCTGGAACGTTTCGTCGCGGATTGGCATAACGCTCATTGCGAGCCGAAAAAAACGGAGATACCGTCAAACGGCAAGCGCGTGGCGATAGTGGGTAGCGGCCCGAGTTCGCTTACTTGCGCCGGAGATTTGGCGAAACTCGGCTACGAAGTGACCGTTTTCGAGGCGTTGCACGTCGCCGGAGGCGTGTTGGTTTACGGTATACCGGAATTCCGTTTACCGAAAGCGGTAGTGGCGCGAGAAATCGAAAACTTGTCGGCTTTGGGCGTAAAAATCGAGAAAAACGTAGTAATCGGCAAGACTATAAGTATAGACGACCTTTTTGAAGAAGGGTTTGAAAGCGTTTTTGTGGGAAGCGGCGCAGGACTACCTAAGTTTATGGGTATAAAAGGCGAGAACTGTAACGGCGTTTATTCCGCGAACGAGTTTTTGACGAGAATTAACTTAATGAAGGGATATAGAGAAGACAGCGCGACGCCGATACCCAGACCGAAAAAGGCGGTTATCGTAGGCGGCGGTAACGTCGCTATGGACGCGGCGCGTAGCGCGCTCAGAATCGGCGCGGAATCGACCGTGGTATATCGTAGGTCGGAAGCGGAATTGCCGGCGAGAAAGGAAGAAATAGAACACGCCAAGGAAGAGGGCGTAATATTCCGCTTGCTTTCTAATCCCAAAGAAATCATCGCCGACGAAAACGGCAACGTGAAGGGAGTGCGGTGCGCGGAAATGGTTTTAGGCGAACCCGACGCTTCGGGTCGTCGCAGACCGATAGAAAAAGAGAATAGTTCGTTCGTAATCGAAGCCGACGCCGTGATTATGAGTATCGGCAATTCGCCTAATCCGCTTATCAAATCGACCACGAGCGGGCTTGCTACCGAAGCGAGAGGAGGAATTATAATAGACGAGAACGGTATGACCACTCGCGAGGGCGTGTTTGCCGGCGGCGACGCCGTGACGGGCGCGGCAACGGTTATTCTCGCTATGGGCGCGGGTAAAGCGGCGGCGAAAGGTATTCACGAATACTTATCTAATTAAGTAAAAAACAAAAAGTAAACAAACTTAAAACGCGGCGGGTTTCGTCGCGTTTTCTTTTACTCCGCTCTCGCCCGAATAAATCGCTTGTGTACCGTATGCTCCTTATGATACAATACCTATATGAAATGTCATACAAAAACAAAGACGAATAACGCTTCGAGCGGCGGCTCGGAAAGATTGAAAAAAGGCGCGTACAACGCGGTAATAATCGCCATGTTCGTCGCGATAATCGCGGTGTGTTCTTGGATAACCGTTCCGTTTCCGAACGTTCCGTTCACGTTGCAACTCTTCGGGGTATTCGTTGCGCTCGGTATACTCGGCGGTAAACGCGGTACGCTGACCGTGTTTTTATATATTTTACTCGGTTTGGTCGGCGCGCCCGTGTTTTCTTCTTTTAATTCGGGTATTGCCGCGCTTGCCGGTCCTACGGGCGGTTATATAGTAGGATTCCTTGTTTCCGCGCTTGTATATTGGCTGTTGACCGCGCTGATAAAAACCGAAAAATGGTGGGTAAAAATGCTATTTATGAGCGTTTCCTTGCTTTTTTGCTATCTTTTCGGTACGTTGTGGTTCGCTTACGCGTACGCGGAAAAAGCGGGCGCGGACGGGGTGCTTGGAGTAATTCTAATGTGCGTCGCGCCGTACGTCGTTCCCGACGCGGTAAAGATTTTCGCCGCCGCCAAAATCTCGGATTGGGCGAAAAAACGCAATTTATTGAAGAATTAGGGAAAATGTTCCACGTGAAACGATATATTTTATTTTTGTATTCGTTTCGCCTATCGACGAAAACGGCTTAAAAGTAGGGGGTTAGAGAAGAAAAAATGCTTGAAATATATCAAAAAGTAGGGAAAATTATCGAAATTAGTCAGTATATAGAATGGAATCTCGCGTTGCTCATACGCTTGCGTACGGTGCTTAGAGCGTTCGATAAGAACGGGACTTTACCTGTAGACAGATACGCGGCAATCGAAGAGCAAGCGAAAGTTTTTAACGTAGAAATGCAAAATATGACTTTGGGCGAGATTATCGGCGTGGTGCGTACGGCGAATATTTTTGCCGAGGATATACTTTCTTTACTACGCAAAGCGTTAGGAGACCGCAACGACGTCGTGCATAAACTCTTTAAGCAAATCGATACGGCGCGCTTGAAAGAGGCGGAGTACGTGAATAGGATTTTTACTTACCTTAACGGCGTTCTCGAGAATATGTATAGGGTCAATAATCTCGTTGCCGACGTGACTGAGAGGGATAGGCAGTTATACCTATCCATAAAATAACGGAGCGTCCAATGCACGTCGCTTTACACCACAAAAAACAAAACTTTTTTTATAATTGAAAACCTATTTTGTCAAGGAAAACAAAAGCGGATAAAATAAATCAAAGTTTTTTGTGGTTCTTGCGAAAACCTCGACTACCGTACGTCGGTACGCCTACGCTCGGTTTTCGCAAGAAATCAACGCGCCTATGCCGCTCCCGGCAAACTGTTTTTTTTGCGTCTTTTGAGCGCTTTTTTGCGTTTTTTGTCCCTCGTGTACGCTTTTGTACACGTCGGGCACCGCGCTTGCGCGCTCAAAAGAACGCAAAAAATCATCTCAAATTACATCAAAAAATCATTATGTTATATAAATGATAATTTATTCGTTCTAAGCGTATATCCGTATATTGTTATGCTAATGTGCTTGCATACGGATATAGGCTTAAAAAAATAAGATAATTGTCTATTTGTGAAAATTGGATGCAACGTCACACGTTGCCATATAAGGACTTTTATTGATTATTTTATTTCTTGTTCGAGATTAGAAAAAATTTTGTCGTTAAAGAAATCGGACAGTTTTATACCTAAACCGTCGCAGAGTATTTTTATCGTAACGATTCCCGGGTTTTGACTTTTTCCGTATAATATGCTTTTTATCGTCGACGGAGATATGCCCGATTCGTTAGATAACTTGTATATAGACCATCTTTTCTCTTCGCATAACGCCATAATACGTTGTTTTACCGCCGAATAAGTGTCCATAAAAAATGCTCCTTTTTCTTTTTTTAGAAAATTATATAAATTTAATATTGACAAGTAGGTCGATATATGATACTATGTGGTTTATAAATAGCCTTAATTTCTTTTTTTTTCACGGTTAAGGCGAATAAGGGAGGAGAAATAGTATGAGAAAAAAGTTTTTGACGTTATTTTTTGTTATTTTTACGCTAATTATCGTACTGACGTTTTTTACGGCGTGCAATAAGGGCGGAAGCGACTATGATCGCGACGGCGATACGGTTACTATGGGTATGTATCCGCAAACGCGCGTTACCGACGAGAAGTTAATCGCCGCTCTTAGCAAATCCGCGGGAGAACTTCCCGTTAAAGGCGATGGTAAAAAGTGGACTTCGTACGGGTACTTGACATATTGGTGGGATAAGGAAGCGAGCGAACTCAAAGAAGAACCTTCCGACGATATGTTCTATATCGACATAGAATATGGCGGCGCAAAGTACAGGGGCGTGCATGTAGTGGAATATCGTCCGTCTTTTGTGGCAAGCAAATGGGACTCTGAATACGACAGTGTAGAAGAGGCAATAGCGTACAATAAAAGAATATTTGATTGCGAGATGGGGAAAACCTATTGGTTTAAGTGGGAGCCGCTTAAATGGACCGTTGCGGAAGAGAAAAACGGCGAAGCGTTGCTGGTGTGCGAGCGAGTCATCGACGGGCAGATGTTTCGAGAAGATGCGGCATCGCGGGTTGATATTGAAATAGATGAAGCAATGTATTCTTGGAATTATTCTATAAGTTCGATAAGAACGTGGCTTAACGATACCTTCTTAAAAACCGCTTTCGATGAAACGCAAATAGCGAATATCGTCGTAAGTAACGTGGATAACGGGCTTGAAAGTTATAAGTTTAGCGGCGTTATCCAAGATGATGTAAAATGCGACGAAGAGTACATTAAAAAAGTGGAAAAGTACTTACATATGTTATTTACCGATACGCAAGATAAGGTGTTTTTGCTGTCGCTGAGCGAAGCGAGCGGACTTAAAGAAAGCGTTTTGAAAAAGACTAATACCGATTATGCGCGAATTCAAGGAGCGAAAGAGGTAGACATAATTCAAGGAGCGAAAGCGGTAGACATGCAGTATTCTGAGGACAGGGAAAATTGTTGCAGTTGGTTCCTTCGTAGCGCAAGTTTGTATGATGATTATGGCGTAAATATTGTTTACGATGGGACAACAATTTCTTCCGGTTGCGATGCGGCGGTAGAAATGTTATGCGGAATTGTTCCGGCGATAAGGGTAAAGTTATAAGAAAGTTTTGCAAGAGAGGGGGAAGAAAAGGCTACGCTTTTTACGGCGTAGCCCTTTTTTGTAGCAAATGGTTTTGGCGTCGTTTTTCGCCCGAAAGCAAATAGTTTTGGCGGTAAAAATTACTTTTGGTAAAGTTTTTCTTTGAACATATAGTGATTGAGGGTGGCGAGGTTGCCGTCTTCCGGTTCAGCGCGCATGCGCATCGGTTTGGCGGGGATACCCGCGACGAGAGTCCAGTCGGGTACGTCTTTGGTCACGATTGCGCCGGTGGCTACGATTGCGCCTTTACCGACGGTTACGCCCGGTAATATCGTGCTTGCCGTGTAGATTTTTGCGTATTCGCCGATAACTACCGGATTGTACGTCCTTACCATGTGGTCGCTCTCGGAATGAGAATGAGTGAAAATCTTGGTGTATTCGGTTAGGAAACAGTTGTTTTCCATGGTTACGCCGCCCTTAGAGTCGATATAGCAACAGTGATTCCAACTCACGTTGTCGCCGACTTCGATTAAGTGTCCGTAATTAAAGCGGCAACCTTCGTTGGCTACAAACCCTTCGCCGCATTTTTTGAAGAGTTTTTTGGCTATTATTTGACGGAACGGCACGGAAAACGCACAGTTAATACCTATCGGCGCTCTGTCGATGAGTTCCCATAAAATATGTAAGTTGCGCTGTTCTTCGGTGTAGGGGAACTCGTCGCCGCGCGGCATAAGGTCGCCCCATAACTTAAACGAACGCACGAACTCGTCGTCGTATCCGTCGAAGCCGATTAGTTCCATCGCTTTAACCGTGTTTTTACAAGTCATTCCTTCTTCCGCTAAGGCGCGGAAGGCGTTAAGTTTGCTTTCTACTATGTCCATTTTTAGTCCTTTTGTTGTTTGTTATTTGCGCAAAGATGCTTTTTTCGGCAAGGTCAATTCGTAACTGTCCTTAATTGTTCCACGTAAAACATTGTCGTCCGCGCCGTCTGCAAGCAAGGTTATCCAATGCTCTTTATTCATATGATACGCGGGGATTACATAGGGTAAAGCCTGCCTTAACAAGTAGCCGTTTTCGGGCAAGCATTTTACGTTCACGCGCAACTCGCCGTAGTAATCGTAAACGAACGCGAAAGTTTTATTGCCGTCAACGTGGCGTATCGCCGCCCAGTTTTCGTCGAACGGATAGTCTTCGTACGCCTTACCGAGAGATAAACAGAACTCTATTATTTCTTTTTTCGTTCGCATAATAAAAGTATAGCACTAAGCGCGAAAAAATTCAATGACTACCGTACGGGAATTATTACGAGAAACGAGCGGTAACGCGCGTAGTTGCCGCCGTAAGGCGTATTTGTTTTGCAAATAGTGATATGTCTACGTTGTAGACAGTTATATTGCTTAGCTTGCAAACAGTGATATTTTTAGATAAATCTAAAAGTTGTATTTTGACTTGCAGTCAAAGTTATGGTTAGAAATCATATTAAAAAAATCCTTAACTCGTCGCAAGACGAATATAACCGCCGTAAGGCGATATAACTCGCTATGCGTTGCCGCCACACGTTTCCGCGGTTATACGCTTATTAACGTACACGGCTTATTCGCGTAACTGCGATGCAACGTGCGTACGCTTGCGAACTTTATATTTTCTCATTGTTGACACGAAACCTTATGATATGTATAATAATAAGTGATTTTTTAATTATAAGACGAGGGTGATTATCCAATGAAAATAAGAGTAACGTTTAATGAATTTTGGTATAAACGTGTAGAGGAGCAAGGAAAACCGCAACTTTGCGTAATGAACGCCTTAAAGAAGGCGTTTGACGATTACGTAGATTCGTATAGGAACGAAAACTATTGCGAAGTAACGTTCCGCGGCCGTCACGATATCGACGAGATAAAGACCGTCGTCGAAGAAACGATTGTGAAAAATCTCGACGAGCCTACGGCGAGCGGTATTTGCGAAGTTACGGTACTTGACGAAAGCGGGGAAACTATAGAAAGCGGCGGCAAGATAGAAAACGACGATTTACCTCCGCTTAACGACGATAACGGGCAACGCCCGGCAACGCTGGACGAACTTTCCGCGCTTGACGATATTGTAAGCGACTTTACGAGTTCTTCGGCGGCGAGCGGATCTTCTTCTTCCGATACGAGCGTAAGCGGCAAGGCGTTAGAAAAAGCGAAAAAACTTGTAGGCTGTGACGAATTTATCAAACTTTTGGAAGAAATATCGTTAATTTCGACGCAAGTTAAGAAGAACGATAGTTACGAAACGTTCTATAATCAAAGTTATTTGTTCTCAATCGGCGACGGTTGCGGATTTACGACGGCAACGAGGATATTCGGAGATTTATTACACGAAACGGGACTTGACAAGGGTTGCGGCGTTAACAGATACGAAACGAACAAACTCGATGACGCGGCGGACGATATAGACAGAAATTCGTTAAATCTCGTATGCTTTGACATAACCTCTATTATGGGCGATATGCGCAAACCCGAAACGAGGGAAAAATTAAGGCGTTTGGTAACGGGTTACGACCCCGACGTATTTAACGTGATTTTTATTTTCCGTATTCCCAAAGTGAGCGAAGACACTTTGTGCGACGTTATGGACGTGCTTAACGACATTACCGTGGCAAGGTGCGTGGAATTCAATCAACTCGACCAAGAGAGCATAAGAAGACACGCGGGTATCAAACTCGCCGATTACGGCTACTCGGCAAACGACGAGAGTTGGGATAACTTCTTCAAGAGAATTACCGAGGAGAAGAGCGACAGCAAGTTTTACGGGTTCAAGACGATAAATAAAGTTATTAACGAACTCGTCTACAAAAAGCAACTTACGAACGCGATTAACGGTACCGACGACAAGTCGATTACCGAACTCGACACGAGAAAAATTGTTTTGGGAGAGAGCGCCGACAGAGAAATGACGGGGCAAGAAATGTTCGATTCGCTTATCGGCGTAGATCCGATTAAGAAGAGAATAGAGGAAATAATCGCGCAAATCGAGTATGCGAAACTCAATGGGCAAAAAATGCCGTGTATGCACATGCGTTTCGTCGGCTCGCCCGGTACAGGAAAAACGACGATTGCGAGAGTTATCGGCAAGTTGCTTAAAGAAAAGGGCATACTCAGAGTAGGCGACTTTTTCGAATATGCGGGTAGAGATTTTTGCGGTAGATATATAGGCGAAACCGCGCCGAAAACGATGGGAATTTGCCGCGACGCATACGGTTCGGTGCTTTTTATCGACGAAGCGTACAGTTTATACAAAGGTACCGACGACACCAAGGACTACGGCAGAGAGGCGATAGACACGCTTATTGCGGAGATGGAAAATCATCGTAGCGACCTCGTCGTGATTATGGCGGGATATAAAGAAGAAATGGACACCTTGCTTAAAGCGAACCCCGGTTTGGCGAGCAGAATGCCGTATACGATCGAGTTCGACAACTACTCTCGCGAACAACTTTGCAAGATTTTCATGGGCTTCTTTAACGATAAAATCGAGATTGAAGAAGGCTTTGAAGAACAAGTCAAGAAGTACTTCGACGCGCTTGACGACGAATACCTCGCCGCCAAAGAGTTCAGTAACGCGCGTTTTGCGAGAAACCTCTTCGAAAGAGTGTGCTTAAAAGCGATAACTCGCGAAAAACTTAACGCTAAACCCGCGACAAAACTTTACGTGACTAAACTCGATTTCGAATCGGCTTCGTCCGACGGCGAATTCGACTTGAATAACAAAAAGAAGAAGAGTCATGTGATTGGATTTATTTGATAACGGCGCCAAACGTTCGGCGGGTACTTATAGCAGTCGGAAAGGCTTTTCCTTTGTGCTAATGCGTACTGTTAACCGCCGAAGCACCGACTTATAAGGAAGCCGTTAAGATAACGGTACCAGTCGCAAGGGGGCATTACATTACAGTCAAAAGAGGTCGTTATCGCGACCTCTTTCTTTGTGTAATTCCATTTGTTTCCCCCTTGGTACCGACTAATAAGGAACTCTCTCGTACCTCGCTCGTTGAATGAAGTTCGTAAGGCTTTCCCCCTTACTGTATCTCCCTAAGGGGAAATTGTGAAAAGTGTCATTTCCACAATTTCGTATTATGCCGTAAACCTTTTTTGTTTTTTTAGATAATAGTTTATACGCGGATATATGCTTATAAAAGAACACGGTTCATTCGCGAAACTTGGGTGAAGCGTCACACGCTTCCGCGAAGATTGGATGCAACGTGCGTACGTTGCCGTCACACGCTTCCGATGCAACGCGCAAGCGGCAAGCGCGGCGTAAGAACGGCGCATGCGCCACAAACGATTTTTACCGGTAGTTTGCGCATAAAATCTCTAAAACTCATTATAAAAAAACCCTTTTTTTCATTATAAAACCGAAACGCCGATAAAGTAATAGCGGCGGCGTAAAGAACCGCACGAAACGCGCTTATTCGAGGCGTAAAACGCGTTGGCCGCGACTTGCGCGCGGAGAGTTTGTTCTTTTTTTTGACGAAAAGCGACGATTTTTCAAGAAAAAGCGGTAATTTTTGCAAATTTTTTTCAAGACAATTTTATAGATTGGCTATTGACTTTTATATTGATTGTGGGTTATACTATATTTACTGATTTGTATATATTTAGAATTATATAATAAGTAGAATAAAAAAGGAGTTGTTCGGTTATGGCTAATAAACTTATTAAACAACGCGATAGAAACCGCGTGTTAAAGAACGTGGCGTATCTCGCGGCGTTTCCGTTGTTTATTATCGTAGTTTTCTTAGGTTCGATTCCGTTTATGCATGCAAACGGATTCGGCAGTACCAAGTACTACGGCGTTTTGGTGGCGATTGCGGCGTGGCTTGCGGTTACGGTGTTTCAAATCGTCATTTCTATTTTTACCAGAAATTTCACCGCTCGCGCGGTAATTATGGTAATTTTGACGTTAATCGTAATGGTGGGAGGTTCGGTATTCTTTGATTTCTGGGCGACTAAGAAAGTCGACGCGGCGAGAGAAGCGTACGCAAGGGACGTTTATTCCATCGACGAAAGCGTGGAACTCACTCTTACCAACGACAAGGTTTCCTACGTTGTGGGCGAAGGGGACAAAGCGAAGACGATTACTTTGGCTATGCCGATGCGTAACTTCAAAAATCAAGTGAACAGTTATATCCCTTGGACGAGCAAGAGCGGCTTGGCGGACGAGTTCAGCGGCGCGGTTTCCGAAATGTGCAGAGTTTACAATATCGGGTACACCTCGGAAGTAAAGGGCAGCGTTAATACCGACGGTAGCAAGTACGGCAAGGCGCGTACGGTAACGGACGCCGACGGTAATGAAGTTCTCGAATACTGGTTCGGCGAAAAAGGCGACGTTTATAAGGAAAACGGACTTTATGCGGACGGCTACATTTTCAGCGTGCCAGTCGCGCTCGAAATACTCATAACTTACTACGAAACGCAAAATTATTACGCGGAGCAAGGTAAGGACGCGGACGCGCTTCTCGACGCGGCTTTAATCAAAGCGAGCGCAAGTTCGGAATACAAAGCGTATAAGAGAACCGACGAATACAAAGAGGCGTACGAAGGTAAAAACGCCAAGGTTGCGTCCTATAAGATTACCGAGGAAAGATTGGACGCCATGGTAAAGGCGCTCGGACAAGGCCTTTACGATACCGGACTTCACAGCACCGTCAATACCATCGCCAGATTCGCGGCGGGAATAACTTTATCCGATAAACAATACAAGAACCTCAGCGTGGACGAATTGTTAAGCATCGCTAAGGGCTTGGGAATCGACTTGGACAAAGAGAGCGTTATGGAAGTACTCGCTCCGTTCTCCAACTACGAGTATAGCAACGTTTTACCGGTTATGAACTTTATCGAAGACGAAACTCTCCGTACTTACGCGTACGCCAAATACTTCGGAGAAACGCACGGCGCGAACGTAGGCAGCGCGCTTATTCCTTCGGTAAAGAAAGACGCAACCGGCAAGAAAGAGTACGGTAAAATCGGACACATTACCATGAGTACGAGCGGACTTTCTTACGAAGAGAACGCGTTCACGCTCGAAGAAAGTTATCTTTTGAGAGCGCAATGCGGTTACGCGCCCACTATGTTCCCGTTGTTCGCGGCGAGAAGATACGCGTATATTTTCGCGGGTATAATCGCTCTTATGTACGCGCTGTTCTATTATGCGAAAATGAAAGTTTACTGTAAGGGTAAAAAGATAGAAAAATTCTGTATAAAGGGAGGAGCAATGTAATATGAAAAAGGCTTTGCGAGTGATTCTTCACATTTTAGGATTCCCTGTTATAATGGCTTTGGTATTATTCCTTAACTGGAATATCATTATGACCCAAACCAAAAACTACGGTATTTTCGTGTTCGTCAGCGTAATCGTTACCGGCGTAATCGCGATAATCTATTATATTTGCTACGCGTGCATTACGAGAAAGAAAAAGCCCGGCAAGAAGCAAAAGAGCGTGTTCAATCAAACCGTTCGTTTGTGTATGGCGGTAGTCATTATGATGACCGGACTTTGGGTAGTATGCGACTTCGCGCTTCCCGATTTCCTCGCCGACGCGACTTCTTCCACTATTTATTACGAAGACCTTGCCGACGGTTGGTCGGACAGAGCGGACGTTAACGAAGCGCTTCTCAATAAGTTTATCGAACTCAACGTCAACGCGGGAACGTTGCCCACGCCCGAAGGTATGACCGCCGAAGAGGCGACCGCGCACTATATCGACCTCGGCATCAATAACGTTATCGACTCGCTTAACGCCGGCGCGTTCGACGAAAGCGTTCCCGAAGAGTTGCGCTACAACAATATCGCGGGTTTAATGGCGATTCAATACCAAAGCATTAACGCTAACGGTTATCAGACTTTCACGCACCCGTGGATCGACTTCGCGACCAGCGACAGACTTACCATTCCTTGTCTTGTTCACTTGTTGCT
Source organism: uncultured Clostridia bacterium (assembly GCA_934296355.1). Taxonomy (GTDB): domain Bacteria; phylum Bacillota; class Clostridia; order Christensenellales; family DTU072; genus CAG-1782. The sequence continues at coordinate 17,569 of CAKRAY010000001.1, read as the reverse complement.
CGACAAGAGAGAGATTTCTCAAGACAGCATAAAGAATAAAGATTACACGACTTATACCGAAAACGAAGACGGTACGATTACCGTAGATTCCGTTATGTTCGCGGTATGCGATAAAGAAAAAGGCACTATCGAATTCAAGCACGTAAATTGGACGGTACTCGATATGCTCGGCACGGATAACGTAGTCGATTTGAGCGGAATTAAAGAAAATCCGGCCGTAAGCGCATATTTGGACAACGTACTCGTCAAGAATTTACTCCGTAACTTAAACAAAGATATTCTTCCGAAACTTTGTCAGATAGTGAAGAGCGACGATATTCTCGGTAGCGATATAAGTATTATATTCGACGAAAAAGCGTTTACGGTAACGCTCAGACCCGCCAACGAAGCGCGCGGCGTAGTCGGTTATCAAGAAATGGCTTGGCTCGACAGTAACGGACTTATTTACGCCCTCGTATCCTTGTTCAGCACCAGAGCGTTGTTCCTTATCGGAGCCGCGTACCTCGTAGTGATTAACGTTCTTATCGGTTGCACGAGAGGTATGGTAGGCGAAGAGAAAGAAAGAAGAAAGAGAGCGGACGCTCCGCTTAACAAAAAGCCGCCGGTAATTCCCGTTTACGGAAAATAAGACGAAAACAAACAACCTATCGGCGTGTCCGCAAAAAAGCGGACACGCTTTGACTATAAAGAGAAAAAATGGAAAAATATAAAAGTTTAACTTGTTACTTAAACATTCTCAAACACTGTTCTTACGGTAAGTACGCGGAAGTAGACGGCAAGAGGTTATTCGAGTATTCCGAAGCGGTAAAAGGCTTTATAAGGGCGGTAAAAGCGCTCGAATTCGACCATATGAAGGAATACGAGAACATGCCCGAAGAAGTACCGTACGGAGCGGACGCGCCCGCGGAATACGTTTTGGCGGCGATATGCGCGGTAGTTTATAGCGAAGATTACGAAGACGGTAAGGGAATGATAAAGGCAAGGCTCGAAGACGGAACGATAACGAGATTACTCGCATTATTGAAAAAGGCGGACGAAAAGGCGGAATGAAACGTAAAGAAGAAAAAACTCTCGTTATGAAAACGCTGGAAGCAAACGGCGTAGAGTACGAGGCGAGATTTTACGACGAGGAAGAAACCGACGGGCAAAAGGTGGCGATTCTTACCGGGCTCGACCCCGATACCGTGTTCAAAACGCTCGTTACCGTAGGCTCGGACATGAACCATTACGTGTTCGTCGTGCCGGTAAACTATACGCTTAATCTGAAAAAAGCCGCCGCGTTCGTCAAAGTAAAAAGCGTGGAAATGATTAAGCAAAAAGACTTGTTGCCGCTTACCGGGTACGTACACGGCGGATGCAGTCCGTTGTGTATGAAAAAGAAGTTCGTTACGGTAATTAACGACACCGCGCTGCTGTTCGAAAAAATCGCGTGTAGCGGCGGAAAACGCGGTTGTCAAATAATAATTTCTCCGCAAAAACTCGCGTATCTCGCTTGCGCGGAATTTGCCGATTTGATTTAATTTTTCAGCGACAAGCATAACTAACGTTTTCGCGATTTTTCGATAAAAATCAACGATTTTCAAAAACGCAAAATTTATGAGATTTTGCGTTTTTTCGATTAAGCGCGGAAGCGTATGAGCAACGTACGCACGTTGCATTGCAGTTTCGCGAATAAGCCGCGTACTTTTATAAGCATATACTCGCGTATAAGTGTGCCGACGGCGTCCCGGTTGGGAGGCAAGGCTTCGCGAATAAGCGATGTTCTTAGAAAAGCAGCGAAATTTATTTGAGTAATAGTAACGCAACGCGCGGACGGTAACGAAAAATCAAGCGCATTTAATTGACAAAGACGTTTATATATTATATAATACCCGTGCGTAGACTTAGCCGGCGCGTTTTTTTAGTATAAAAAATACACGGGCGGCGGGCGTTATGCGAAAAAATACGAAATTCAATTAAAGCGAGGAAATAAACAATGAAAAGAACTTACCAACCCAAGAAAAGACAAAGAAGCAAAGTACACGGATTCAGAAAGAGAATGGCTTCCGCCAACGGAAGAAACGTTTTGAAGAGAAGACGCAATAAGGGCAGAGCGAAACTTTCCGCTTAAAAAAAATGCAAAGAATATACCGACTGACTCAACGCGGGAGTTTTGCGTACGCATATCGTAAAGGCGTCAGCGTGGCTACGCCGAGGATAGCGGTTTACAAGGTGACCGCGCATAATTTGAAAGTCGGAATCGTAGTCGGCAAAAAAGTGGGCAACAGCGTAGTGCGTAGCAGAGTAAAGCGCAGAATCGGAGAAAGATTTCGCTTGCTCATACCGAAAGTCGACAACGGATACAATTTCGTGGTGGTAGCGAGAAGCGCGTGCGCCGACGCTACCAGCGAACAAATAAACAACGACCTTGTTTTCGCTTTGAAAAAACTCGGAGTTTATAATGACGACGAGCGGGAACAATAATCCCATAATGAAAAAAATTTGCAAGTATTTAATACTTTTTTACAAGGAATTTATCTCGCCGATAATACCGTCGCATTGTAAGTTTACGCCGTCTTGTTCGGCATATATGGCGGACGCGATAGACGAATACGGAGTTATCGGAGGAATTGCCAGAGGCACGGCAAGACTTCTTAGATGCAATCATTTTTCTAAAGGCGGATTCGATCCGGTCAAAATTAACCTAAAAGGAAAGGCAAAATGGATTTTGTAACACTCTTGGGCTGTTCGGCCCTTAACGACGCGATAGGCAAACTGATTTATACCTATTTGTACGGCTGGATAAAAACCTGGTCGAGCGATTGGACGATGATCGGCGCTTTCGGCGTTACCGTAATTATGTTTACCATATTCTTGAAAGTTTTGGTTTCGCCGCTCGATTTATGGCAAAGAATCGTTACGCGCAATAACGCCAAGAAGATGGAAAAAATGCGCCCGCAACTCGAAAAGTTACAAAAGCAGTGCGGTTCCAATCAGCAATTGTTAATGCAAAAGCAAAGACAGTTGTATAAAGAGAACAAATACTCGATGTTCGGCGCGTGCTTACCGATGATAGTCACGATGGCGGTATTCTTTATCGTTTTCGGCGGGTTCAACTCGTCCGTTTCCATACATAACAAAGAAACGTTCAAGGCGCTCGAAAAAGTATACGATACCACCTACGAGCAGTCGATAGAGGCGGGACTTTCCGAAGCGGAATGTACGGCCAAAGCGCAAGAAGCGGTAGTTATAGAATACGACGAAAATTACAAAGAACCGTTCTTCTGGATTAAGAGCATTTTCGCGGGCGACACTTGGGCGAGCGCGATACCTAACGGCGCGACGGCGGCGAAGAACATTCCCGACCTCGACCAAGCGAAGTACGACGCGGTAATGAAACCGCTTATGGACAAGTACAACACCGGCTGGAACGGATATCTTATCTTGCCCATTCTCGTGCTCGGACTGAACGTTTTGTCTTTGTTTATCAACAAGCAGCAAATGCAGCCGCAAGCCGTTCCCGGACAAACCGCGGAACAAGCCAAGGCTTCCGCCACGCAAGCGAAAATCATGCAGTTCATTATGCCGGTAATGATGTTCGTGTTCGCGTTGTTCTACTCGGCGGCGTTCACGCTGTATATGTTCGTCAATATGGTATTCACAACAATAATCAACGTCGTTTTCAACGTGGTAACAAAGAAAAAGGACGCTATCGAAAAGGATAAAGTTTTATCCAATACCTTTATCAAGAAGAGTAAAGAAGGAGGAGTCAAATAATAATGGACAAAAATAACGTTTATAAGGCTTCGAGCGTAGACCTTGCCATTCGTAACGGTTTGGCGGATTTAGGCTTGACCGAAGAAACCGCCGATATAGAAATAATCTCGCAAGGAGGAATTTTTGCCAAAGCGACGGTAAGAATTACGCCTAAAGCAACGGAAGAAGTCGGGACGGAAGAAGTCGTTACGGAAGAAATCGCCGAAGAAGAGACGGCGGCTCCCGAAACGGAAGAAACCTCGGCGCGCGAAGAAGCGGTAGAAGAAAGCGCGGAGAAGAGAGAATCGCGTTTTGCCGAAATGAAAGCGTTACGCGACGTAGGCAAAGAGTTTTTGAAAGAAATCGCGCGTTTAACGGGCGCGAACGTCAATATCGAAGGAAAAGTCAAGGACGACGAAATTTGCTTTTATATAAGCGGCGACGACGCCAGAACGTTCATAGGCTACAAGGGCGAAACCCTCGAAGCGGTACAGACCGTCGTAAGTCATTATATAAATAAGGATAGAGAGGAGCGTTACCGCGTAGTCGTAGACGCCGATTTTTATAGAGAAAGAAGAAAGAAAACGCTCGTTGCGCTCGCCAAGAAACTTGCGAAACAAGCGTACAATCAACATAGGGAAATCGCTCTCGAACCGATGAACAGTTACGAGAGAAGAATAATACACTCCGCGCTCCAAGACAGCGACGAAGCGACGACGAGAAGCGACGGAGAGGGTAAAGACAGACACGTCGTAGTCGTACCGAAAAGCGGTACCATGACTTACGGCAACAGCGCGTCGTTCCGTAGAAACGGACCCGCGAAAACGAAGAGTTACGGGTACGACAAGAGAAGATTCTGATGTCCGACACTATCGTAGCGGTAGCGACTTCGATGTCTTCGAGCGCGGGCGTAAATATCGTCAGAGTGAGCGGCGACAAGGCTCTCGCTATCGCGAAAAAAATATTCGTAAGTAAAAAGTTAACCGAACCGATGCAACCGAACTATATGTACTTAGGTCGCGTCGTAAGTAGAAACTTTACCGAAAAGGCGTTTTGTGTATACTACAAATCGCCGTTTTCTTATACGGGCGAAGACGTGATAGAAGTACACTGTCACGGCGGCAAGGGCGTAACGACGGCAATCGTGAGGACGATTAGAGAAAACGGCGCGCGCCCGGCGGAACCCGGCGAGTTCACGAAAAGGGCGTTTCTTAACAACAAAATGAGCCTTGCCGAAGCGGAAGGCGTTATAGACATGATAAACGCGCGCACGGAGAGCCAAATGCTTAACGCGTACAGGCTTATGAGCGGCGAACTCATGAAAGGCATTGTAGAAAGCGAAAAACGGCTTATAGAAACGGCGAGTATGCTCGAAGCAAAACTCGATTATCCCGAGGAACTCGAAGAAGAAACGAGACCCGCGGCGAAAGACGCGCTCGAAAACGCGCTTAAAGAAGTGGACAGACTTTTATCCACGACCGCCAACGTGAAAACCGTCGAGGGCGGAGCGGATATCGCCATCGTAGGCGTGCCTAACGCGGGAAAAAGTTCGCTTCTTAACGCCATAGTAAAGCAAGAGCGAGCCATAGTTTCCGACATAGCCGGCACCACCCGCGACGTACTGAAAGAGAGCGTGGAAATAGACGGTATACGCCTTAATTTTCTCGATACGGCGGGAATAAGAGAGGGTAAAGACGTCATCGAAATAATGGGCATAGAACGCTCGAAAAAAGCCATAGAAAGCGCGGACGTTATACTTAACGTAATCGACGTATCGCGCGAAAAAAACGAAGAAGAAATCGCTCTCGAAACGCTTCTTAAAGGCAAGAAAGTCGTTACCGTAGCCAATAAGACCGACAAAGAACTTTTTCCGCGCGAGGGCGTAAGAATATGCGCCAAAACGGGCGAAGGCGTGCAAGACGTAATAAACGAAATAATGCGGCTCGTCGGCAGAGAGAGTATTTACGACGAGGGCGTATTGACTAACGAAAGGCACATTTACGCGTTGCAAGAATGTAAACGCGAAATAGAAGAGGCGTTAAGTTCGTACGAAATTTTCCCGTCCGAGTGCATTTTGGAGAACGTCCGCGGCGCGCTTTGCGCTATCGGAAAAATCACGGGTAACTCGGTAAGCGAGAGCATAGTAGACGAAGTATTTTCACGTTTTTGCGTAGGAAAATAGGAGCGTCCCATGCGCGCTCGTTTGCGCCGTCAAAAAGCAACGCCCGCGCTTCGCGTCGCAATTGGTTTGGATATTTGTTAAAAACCGATATAAAAAATCTAAGTCTTTTCTTGCGGTTTTTGTGAAAACTTCGACCACCGCACAGTAATTAAAACGAGAAGCGAGCGTTTTTACTTATATTGACTTAAAGTAAGAAATCGCTTGTTATGTCTAATTGGATGCAACGTCACACGTTGCCGCTCGGTTTTCGCAAGAAATCAGCGTATTTGTGTTAATTTGTAAAGAAATAGGAGAAAAAAACATGCGTTGCGTAGTGCAAAGAATGAGAGAAGGAAGGGTTTTTGTGGACGGCAAAGTCGTCGGAGAAATCGGGCACGGCTTGCTGGTTTTATGCGGTTTTTTGGAGACCGATACCAAGGAAATCGTCGATTATATCGTGGGAAGATTGGTAAAAATGCGTATTTTTCCCGACGAAAACGATAAACTAAATCGCTCGGTAATCGACGAAAACGGCGAAATTCTCGTAGTCAGTAATTTTACGCTTTACGCAAATTGCGCGCATGGTACGCGACCCGATTTTTCTCGCGCCGCGAGCGGAAAAGTCGCGCGCCCGATGTACGATTATTTTGTGGAAGAATTAAAAAAACACCGACCTGTAGCCACGGGAATGTTCGGCGCGCATATGGAACTCGACTTGTATAGCGACGGGCCGATAACGGTAATTTTAGAAAAAGAAAATAGCAACGTGTGAGCAACGTACGCACGTTGCATCGCAAATAATATCACTCTATAAGTCAAGGCTACGCGGAAAACTCTTATACGCGGCTATATGCTTATTATTGTACACGGCTTATACGCGTAGATTGGGTGAAGCGTCACACGCTTCCGCTGAATCGCGCGTGCGTTTTATAATATTATTTAGTTATTGACATTTATTATTTATATTGATATAATATTTATATTATATACTATAAATAAGGAGTGATTTATGGATAAAGTTCAGAATTCTTACAATCAGGACGCCATACAAGTTCTCGAGGGGTTGGAACCCGTCAGAGTGCGTCCGGGTATGTATATCGGTAGCACCGATTCTCACGGACTTCACCACCTTGTCACCGAAGTCGTGGACAACTCCATCGACGAAGCGCTCGCGGGGTATTGCACGCATATAGAAGTTTTTATTCAACCCGACGGAAGCGTGGCGGTACAAGACAACGGAAGAGGTATCCCTACAGGAATTATAGAAAAGGAGGGTAAGTCGGCGGTAGAAGTCGTTCTTACCAAATTACACGCCGGCGGTAAATTCGGCGGCGGCGGATATAAAATAAGCGGGGGTTTGCACGGCGTGGGCGTTTCCGTCGTTAACGCGCTCAGCACCTCGATGACCGTTACCGTTAAACAAAACGGCAAAGTTTATCAAATGCATTTTTCTAAGGGTAAGCCCCTCGACACCCTTACCGTTATCGGTACGACCGACGAAACGGGAACGAGAGTCGAGTTCATGCCCGACCCCGAGATTTTCGAAACGGTTATTTTCGATTACGAAACGATGAAGAAGCGTTTGCGCGAACTCGCTTACTTAAACAAAGGTTTGAAGATAAGCATTACCGACCAAAGAGCGGGACAAGAGCAAAGCGAACTTCTTCACTACGAGGGCGGTATCGTCGATTTCGTAAAGCAACTTAACGTCGCTAAAGAAACCGTTCTTCCCGATATCGTGTACATCGACGAAAAGGCGAACGATTGCGAGATAGAAATCGCCATTCAGTACAACACCTCTTACAGCGATAACATTTTGGCGTACGCCAACAACATCAACACCGAAGAAGGCGGCACGCACCTCGACGGTTTCAAGTCGAGCATGACCAAGGTAATTAACGATTACGGTCAAAAACTCAAAGTTCTCAAAGAGAACGAGAGATTGAAGACGGACGACGTTATGGAAGGTATTACCGCCGTAGTCAGCGTTAAACTTCCCGACCCGCAGTTCGAAGGACAGACCAAGACGAAACTCGGCAACAGTTATATAAGAGGTATCGTAGCCAAGGTCGTAACCGATAAATTCGGCGAATTTTTGGAAGAAAACCCGAAGATAGCCAAAGACCTTATCGCCAAGTCTATTACCGCTCAAAGGGCAAGAGAGGCGGCGAGAATAGCAAGAGAGAACTTCCGTCGAAAAGGCGCGTTGGACAGCATGTCGCTCCCCGGTAAACTTGCCGATTGCAGCGACACCAATCCCGAGCATTGCGAAATCTACCTTGTAGAGGGCGATTCGGCAGGCGGTACGGCTAAGGACGGCAGAGACCGTCATTTCCAGGCTATTTTGCCGTTAAGAGGTAAAATTCTTAACGTAGAAAAGGCAAGACTGCACAGAATTCTCGACAACGAAGAAATAAAGTCGATGATTAAGGCGTTCGGATGCGGATACAAGGACGAATTCGATATCAAAAAGTTACGTTACGACAGAATCATTTGTATGACCGATGCCGATGTAGACGGTAGCCATATCAGAATACTTTTACTTACATTCTTTTTCCGCTTTATGCGTCCGCTCGTAGAGGAAGGGCACGTTTACGTGGCGTTGCCGCCTCTTTACAAACTGACTAAGGGCAAGCAAGTAAGATACGTTTACGACGACGAGGAGTTAAAAGTCGCGCAGGCGGAGATGGGAAGATGCGAGTTGCAAAGATACAAAGGTCTCGGCGAAATGAGCGCGCATCAGTTGTACGAAACGACCATGGACCCCGAAACGAGAACGCTTCTCAGAGTTACTTTGGACGACGCGATGAAAGCGGACGAACTGTTTACGATACTCATGGGCGACGATCCCGAATTAAGGCGTAAGTTCATCGAAGAAAACGCCACGTTGGTCAAAGAACTTGACCTCGATATTTAAGGGGAGGGTTTTTAATAAATGTTAGGAAAAAACAACGGCAAAAGCAACGAATTGCAAAATATAAAAGAGATTCTCGCTAAGACGAAGGTAATACCCGTCAACGTGACCGACCAAATGAGCAGATGCTTTATAAGTTACGCCATGGCGGTTAACGTAAGTAGAGCGATACCGGACGTAAGGGACGGACTTAAACCCGTTCACAGAAGAATATTGTTCGCGATGCAAGACTTAGGCAACACTTACGACAAGCCCACCAAGAAATGCGCGCGTATCGTCGGTGAAGTTATGGGTAAATATCACCCGCACGGCGACAGTTCGGTTTACGACGCGCTCGTTCGTTTGGCGCAGTGGTTCAGTATCAACGTACCGCTCGTAGAGGGACAAGGTAACTTCGGTACGGTCGACGGCGACCCGCCGGCTGCGCAGAGATATACCGAAGCGAGACTCAGCAAGATTGCGGGAGAAATGCTTCGCGATATCGACAAAGACACGGTGGACTTTTATCCGAACTTCGACGACACGCTCGAACAGCCGGTAGTTTTGCCGGCGAGATTCCCGAACTTACTAATAAACGGTAGCGAGGGTATAGCGGTAGGTATGGCGACGAGTATTCCGCCGCACAACATGAACGAAGTAATCAACGGCACGATCGCGCTTCTCGACAACCCCGACATGACCGTAGACGAACTGATGGCTTACATACCCGCGCCGGATTATCCTACCGGCGGTTTCGTAATGGGCAGATCCGCCATTCAGCAAGCGTACAGAACGGGACACGGCGGCGTGGTTATCAGAGCGAGAGCGGAAATAGAAGAGCATAACGGCAAAGAGAGAATTATCGTAACCGAACTCCCTTATCAAGTAAACAAAGCCGCGTTGTTAAAGACCATCGCAGACCAAGTTAAAGATAAGAGATTGGACGGAATTTCCGATTTAAGAGACGAATCCGACCGTTTCGGCATGAGAATGATAATCGACGTAAAACGCGAATTCAGCGCGAGCGTAGTGCTTAATACGCTGTATAAGCAAACGAACTTGCAAGTTTCCACGGGTATTAACTTCCTTGCTTTGGTAAGAGGCAAGCCGGTAGTGCTTAATCTTAAAGAGATGCTTACCGAATACCTTTTGCATCAAACGGAAGTCGTTACCAGAAGAACGCGTTTCTTACTGAACAAAGCGATAGAAAGAGAGCATATAGTAAAGGGCTTGATAATCGCCATCGCCAACATCGACGAAGTAGTGGAAATCATCAAGAAGAGCGCGGACAGAAACGCGGCGGCGGCTACGCTTATGGAGAGGTTCTTGCTTAGCGAAAAGCAAGTCAACGCCATTTTGGATATGCGTTTAAGCAGTTTAACCAACTTGCAAGTAGAGAAATTGAAAGCGGAAGAAAACGAATTGCAATTAACCATAGCCGACCTTACCGATATTCTCGAAAAACCGGAAAGAATAAGAGATATTATTAAGAAAGAACTCGGAGAAATCAGAGATACTTACGGCGAAGAAAGAAAGAGCGAGATAAGTTACGACGACAGCGATATCGATATGGAAGACCTTATCGAAAGAGAAGACGTGGTTATATCCATGACCTACCAAGGCTATATCAAGAGAATGTCGCTTAGCGAATACAAAGCGCAAAACAGAGGAGGTATCGGCGTTACGGCGCATAAGACGAAGGACGAAGACTTCGTCGTAAGAGTGTTCGTATGCAATACGCACGACGACGTTTTATTCTTCAGCAACAAGGGTAAGGCGTACAAATTGAGAGCGTATAGGATACCCGAAGCGGCTTCTAAGACCTCTAAGGGCAGAGCGATGGTCAACGTACTGCCGCTCGAAGACGGCGAAAAGATAACGGCGTTCTTGCCGATTACCGAGTACGAACACGGCTTTATCGTAATGGCAACCAAGGACGGACTTATCCGTAAGAGCGAAGTTTCCGAATTCGAGTCGGTAAGACAAAACGGTAAGATAGCAATAACCCTACTCGACGACGACGAACTTATCGAAGCGGAAATCACCACGGGCAAAGACGATATAATAGTGGCGAGCCATAACGGCAAGTGCATAAGATTCAGCGAAGAGGACGTCAGAAGAACCGCAAGAGGCAGTCAGGGCGTAAGAAGTATCAAACTCGACGACGGCGACTTCCTCGTAGATATGTCGGTAGTGGACGAATCGAGAATGGTAGTCACGGTATCCGAAGGCGGTTTCGGTAAGCGTACTCCGTTAAGCGAATACAGATGTCAGGCGAGAGCGGGTAAGGGTATCAAAGCGGGTAACTTTACCGACAAGACGGGCTTACTCGTCAATATGAAACTCGTTAGCGAAGACGAAGACGTAATACTTATCGCCGACAACGGCACGATGATAAGAATCCGCGCGGCGCAAATCAGCACGATAGGAAGAAACACCAAGGGCGTGACGATAATGAAACTGCGTCCCGGAACCAAAGTCGTGGCGATAGCGGTATCCCCGCACGACGAAGAAGCGGAATTCGAAGAAGTCGAAGTAGACGAGCAAGCGCTCGCGGAAGCCCAAGCCGAAGCGCAAGCGGGCGATAATGCGGAAAGCGAAGAGTAATATCGGAGTTTTCTTAATAGACGTTGCCGCGCGAAGCGTCACACGCTTCCGCGAAACTGCGATGCAACGCGCGGGCGGCGCATTTGCGGTGCAAAGCGACGTACATGGGGCAATCCCTAAATAAATATGCTCTTGAAATTTTCTCGAGAGCATATTACAATAATAATAAATACACCGATACACCGTTTTAGGAGAACGATATGTTTGATATTATAGTAAACCCGAAAGCCGGCAAAGGCAAAGCGTTAAAAACGCTCGAAAAAGTTAAAGCGTGTTTCGACAACAACGGCATTGAATACGAACTACATACGACGGAGAAACCGTTGCACGCCACCGAGATAACGAGAGAACTCAACGAAAAGAGAGAAAAACTCGATTTGGTTATAATAGGCGGCGACGGCACGTTCAACGAAGTTCTTAACGGAATAACGAACTTCGAAACGGTTACCGTAGGTTTCGTACCGAGCGGCACGGGCAACGATTACGTACGCGGCGCGAAGATACCCACCGATACCGACGCCGCGCTTAAACGTATTATCGTAGGAAAAACCGGCTATACCGACTTCATAGATATGGGCGACAAACGTTGCCTTAACGTGGCGGGTGGCGGAATGGATACCGACGTTTTGGTACGCTATGCGGAGATGAAGCATTTCAGCGGCAAGATTAAGTATTATATCGCGCTGTTACACGTTTTGTTGAAACTCGATTTCCATAAGATACTTTTCTCGGTGGACGGCAGCGAACCGGTAGAAAAAAAGGTATTTTTAATGAGTATCGCCAACGGCGTTTATATCGGCGGCGGTATGCCCATCAGTCCTAATTCCGACGTGAACGACGGATATCTCGACGTGGTCATCGTTAACGAGTTAAAACGCGGCAAAGTTCTCGGCTTGCTTATGAAGTTCCTTAACGGCGGCAAGCATATCGAAGAACCGGTAACCGAAGTTTACCGTTGCAAAGAAGCGAGAGTGGAAATTCTCGATTGGGGCAAAACTCAAGCCGACGGCGAAGTTATGGATAGGAAAGTTTTGGACTGCAAGATAAGACATAACGAATTAAGAGTTTACGTAGATTGATTTTTGCGGAGGGAAAATGACCGAACTAAACAGATGCCTCGTCGTAAAAACGATGCCTATCGCCAACGAAAAAAACGTAATTAACGGCAAAGGGTTCAGAATCACCGTGCTTACGCCGTATTTGGCGCGCGTGGAAGTACAAAAGGACAATATATTTACCGACGAAGCCACGCAACACGTTTGGAACAGGAACTTTCCCGAAGTGGACTATCGCGTTCAAACGCAAGGCAAAACGTTGCTTATCGACACCGGCGAAGTTATTTTCAATTTCGACGGAAAAAGGATAAACTACGCGCATATAGACGGAAAATGGGTCGCGTGCGACAATAAAGGCAATTTAGGCGGAACTTGCCGTACGCTCGACATGCGCGCGGGCAGAGTAAAACTTTCCCCCGGAGTTTTATCGAAAACGGGCGTAAGCGTGCTTACCGACGACGGAATTTGTCTGATAAACGGAGAAATGCGGGCGAGAAAAGCGAAAGAAACGGACGAATACGTATTCGCATACGGCAAAAAGTACGCGCAATGTATTAACGACTACTTCGCGCTTACCGGCGAAACGCCGATGTTACCTAAATACGTTCTCGGTAACTGGTGGAGCAGATATCACGCCTATACGCAAAAAGAATATCTCGACCTTATGGCGAGATTTAAGAAGGAAAACTTGCCTTTTACCGTGGCGACCGTCGATATGGACTGGCATTGGGTAAAGGTAAACAAAAAATTCGGTACGAACTACAAGGCGAGAAATCCCTTGCAAGGCGAGGGCTGGACGGGATATAGTTGGAATACCGATTTGTTCCCCGATTACAAAGCGTTTTTGAAAGAGTTACACGACGAAAACTATCACGTTACTTTGAATTTACACCCCGCGCAAGGCGTAAGGGCGTTCGAAAACGCGTACGAAGAAATGGCTAAGGCGGTGGGAATAGATCCCGCGACGAAGAAAACCGTTCCTTTCGATATCTCTGACAATAGATTTATTAACGCGTACTTCGACGTTTTACACCACCCCTACGAAAAAGACGGCGTGGATTTTTGGTGGATAGACTGGCAACAAGGCAAAAAATCCACGTTAAAGGACGTAGACCCGCTTTGGGCGCTCAATCATTACCATTATTACGACAACGCGCGCGACGGAAAACGCGGTATGATACTCTCGCGTTATTCGGGCATAGGCGCGCATAGGTATCCTCTCGGATTCAGCGGCGATTATCGCGTGTTGTGGCGCAGTTTGAAATTCCAACCCGAATTTACCAATACCGCCTCGAATATAGGTTACGATTGGTGGAGTCACGACATAGGCGGACACGCGTTCGGCGTTTACGACGACGAAATGTACGCGAGATGGTGTCAGTACGGCGTTTTCAGTCCGATAAATCGCTTACACAGTACGAACTTCGAATTGCAAGGCAAAGAACCGTGGAAACATAGCGAAACCGTACGCAGAATAACGGGCGATTTTTTAAGACTTCGCCACGCGCTTATTCCTTATATCTACACGGCGAGTTATAAGACGCATAGCGAGAATATCGCTCTTTGCGAGCCTATGTACTATCGCTACCCGAACGAAAAGGAAGCGTATAAGTTCCCGAACCAGTACTATTTCGGCGGACAACTTCTCGTCGCGCCGATTACGAGCAAAATTAACAAGAAGGTCAATCTCGCCAAGGTTAAAGTTTGGTTGCCGGCGGGAAGAAGATACACCGACTTGTTTACCGGAAGAATTTACTCGGGCGGACAAACGGTGATTATGAACAGGGACCTCGAATATATGCCCGTACTCGCTATGGACGGCTCGATAATACCGTTATCGAACGACCGCGGCAACGGCGTAGAGAATCCGAAGAATATGAAACTCCTCGTATACCGCGGCAACGGCTCGTATACGCTATACGAAGACGACGGTATAAGCGACGGATATAAGTGCGGTAAATTCTGCACGACGACCTATTCGGTAAGCGAGAAAGGCGACGAGATTACCTTCGCAATCGCCCCGATAGAGGGCGACGAAACGCTTTCGCCCGCCGAAAGAAATTATACGATAGAGTTCAAAGACGTAGAAAGCGCGAATATGACTATAAACGGAGCAAGCGCAATCTTTAACGGAACGGTCGAACTAGCGGTAAAAGCAAGCGAGGGTTTAACGATAAAACTCACCGAAGTTAAAGCGAAAACGAACCCCGATCCCATCGAAGCGGCGAAAGAAATATTCAGTCGCTGTCAAGGCGGAAACTTCTCGAAACTGATTAGATTCATAACGATGAAGAACGAGAAAGACCCCGAAAAATTTGAGAAAAAAATGAAAAAACTTCTTTTTCCGAGATGCGTAAAAATCGCGGCGAAAGAGTGTTTTACGAAGTAGGATAAAAAAGAAAAAATGGAAGAAAACAGTACGGGCTTGCGATGCCCGGTTTGTGGCGAAACGTTAGTTCTCGAAGGGCGAAGCGTATACTGCGTGAACAGACATTGCTTCGACGTGGCAAGGTCGGGATACGTTAATTTAATGCTGCCGAATCAAAAGAATTCGGACGTTCCGGGCGATAACAAAGAAATGACGGACGCGAGAGTTTCCGTTATGAAAAAAGGCTACTACAAGGCGCTCGCGGATTTTATTTGTTACTATTTAAGGAACGAAAATCCCGAAGTCGTTTTGGACGCCGGTTGCGGAGTAGGATATATTACACAAAGGGTAAAAGAGGAGTTTGAGGATTCCGAAGTAATAGGAACGGATATCTCAAAGTCGGCAATCGAGCAAGCGTCGAAGAAGTTCAAGGGGCCGAACTACGTCGTGGCGAGCAGTATAAGGCTCCCGGTAAACGACGAGTTTTGCGCCGCGCTTATTTGCGCGTTCGCGCCGGTTTACGCAAGCGAGTTTTGTCGGGTTCTTAAAAACGGCGGACTGTTTTTGAGGGTGGTTCCGTCAAAGAAACACTTGTGGGAACTCAAAGAGTACTTGTACGAAACGCCGCGCGAGAACGAGGAAGAGGAACTTTATATAGACGGGTTCGAGTTTCTCGATAAAGTGACGATAACCGACGAGTTTACGGGCGACGCGGAAACGGTAACGGACGTAATAAAAATGACCCCGTACTACTACCACACGCCCAAAGAGAAATTGGAAAAATTGTCCGAAATCGACGAGTTTGCTTTTCACACCGAATTCGACGTTTTGATTTATAAAAAGATATAGATAATTTAATTAGCGGAGGGAAGGAAATATGTCCTTAATGGGAAAAATCGTATGCAAAGTCGTTGCCAAAGACAACGTAAACCCTAACCTTAACGACCATATCGTAAAAACGTTGAGAGAAAAGAACAAATACGTTTACGAGCAAAAAGAAGAATTCGATTTTTCGGTTATAGACGTGGCGGGTACGCCTATGGAAAGGCTTTGCTCGAAGAACGCCGACCCGAACAAGATAATTTTATATTTTCACGGCGGCGCGTATTTACATAAACTCCACAATAGACATAGAAGCGTGGCGGAGTATTTTGCGAAAAAAACCGACTACGTTATTTATATGCCGAACTACCGCGTTGCGCCCGAGGACAGATACCCGAGCGCGCTCGAAGACGGCGAGAAGTGTTACGACTACCTTTTAAGTAGCGGTTTCGACCCGAAAAAAATCGCGTTTATGGGCGATTCCGCGGGCGGCAACCTCGCGCTTGCGCTGATGTTAAAACTTCGCGACGAAAACAAGCCGTTGCCGTTTACCGCTTTGTTGTTCTCGCCTTGGGCGGATATGCTCGCGAGCGGCGAAACGTATAAAACGCTTTATTCCACCGACTTGCTGTTCGGAGAAAAGGGTAAAACGCTCGACGAAAGCAATAGGGAAAAACTTCTCGATTCGGATATCTTCTTATATTGCAAGGACGCGGATAGAACGAGTCCTTACGTAAGTCCGGTTTACGGCGAGTACAACGGTTTTCCGAGAATGGCGATTGTAGCGGCGAAGAACGAAATGCTTCTTGCCGACACGCTCACGATTGCGGAAAAAATGAAAAAAACGGGCGTAGAACCCGCTTTAATGATTAAGCATAAAATGTTCCACGACTACTTATTGGCGATTAAATACTGTCGCGAAGCGAAGCAAGCGGCGAATTTTGCCATAAAGTTTATGAAAAGCGTGGAAACGCGCGATAACTAACGCGCGTAAAAAAACGGAAAGCGGGCGTTACGACTAAAGTAGGTAAAAAAGGCGCGGTTTAGCCGAAAAGGAGAAGTATGACGGTATTACTGTACTTTATAATCGGTTTTGCGGCGCAAATGATAGACGGCGCGCTCGGAATGGCGTACGGAGTGACGAGCAGAACGCTCCTACAAAGCGTCGCCAAAGTTCCGCCCGTTACCGCAAGCGCGATAGTGCATTTTTCGGAAATTCCCGCCACTTGCGTTTCGGGTTTTTCGCATATTCGCTATAAAAATTATAATTTGAAACTTCTCTACAAACTGGCGATTCCGGGAGTAATCGGCGGCGCGGCGGGCGCGTTCTTTTTATCGTCTTACGGCGAAACGCTCGAACCGTTCGTTTGCGCGTATTTGATAGTGATGGGCGTGAGAATCGTAGCCGAGGGTTTTTCTCGGCAAGAAACCAGGTTCGGTTTGTCGGGAAAACTCGTCGTATACCCGATTGCCTTTGCCGGCGGTTTTTTGGACGCGGTAGGCGGCGGCGGATGGGGACCCGTTTTGGTTTCTTCCTTGCTCGCTAAGGGCGAAGACAATAAAAAAATCATAGGCTCGGTCAATATTTCCGAATTTTTTGTTACCGCGTTCGAAGCGATGGTGTTCGTGGCTACGCTTGGCAATCTCTCGTCGTATTTGAAGACGGTCGGTTGTCTGGTCGCCGGGAACGTGGTCGCCGCGCCGATAGCGGCGAAACTTTGCCTCGGCATTAACGAAAAGTTTTTGTTCTTACTTGTCGGCGGCTTGATAATCGCGCTTAACGTGTATAACTTTATCGGCTACGTTATGTAAACGGCGGCAACGTGTGACGGCAACGTACGCACGTTGCATCGGAAGCGTGTGACGCTTCACCCAATCTACGCGAACCGACAGTATTCTTCAATAAGCATATAGCCGCACAAAAACAT